>LRTP01000796.1 GCA_001550305.1 Streptomyces diastatochromogenes | reverse complement strand
CCGAGAAGCTGATCGCCGCGTCGGAGAAGAACATCGCCGACGTCTCCGCGAAGGTGCCGGCCGTGTTGCGCAGCCGCGCGGTCTGCAGGCCGTAGCGGACGGCGGAGGCCGCGTCCGTGACGGTGATCACGAACCGGGAGCCCACCGTCTGCGGGCCGGGGCTCTTGTACGCGGGCGGGCTGGCCAGCGGGTCCCAGGTCGCCTTCCACAGGCTGTCGGCGCGCCGGGTGTGCAGGGCGCCGGAGTGCATGTCCGTCACATACGGATGGAAGTCGATCATGCACTGCTTGTTGTCCTCGGTGGCGCCGGAGTTCGGCGGAACCGTGCACCAGGGGTCGCTCTTGGGGTACGTGTCCGTGTTCGCCGGGTCGAAGGCGACACCGGTCGGGTTCAGGTCCGCGTTGGTGCTGAAGTACGGGTTGACGCGCATCCCCCAGTCGTCGGACACGCCCGCGAGGAAGCCGCGGGCCTCCTTGTCGGAGACGATCCACTGCCAGACGGCGCGAGCCGAGTCGGTGCGGCCGAGCGAGGTGAGGAGATCGGTGTCGGTGGCCGGGGTCTCCGGGATGGACAGTTCCGCGAACTCGGGGTTGAGCGCGAGGAACTCGGGGTCGCTCGCCAGGCCCGCCGGGTTGCTCTTCGCCCAGCCGTAGCCCTTGGCGACGGTGGTGCCGAGGACCGCTCCCCAGGGGGAGTTGCGGTAGGACTCGGTGAGCAGCTTGGCGACCAGCCGGGGCGTGAGGTCGATGGAGTCGACCTTGGTTCCGGCGAGGCGGCGAGTCGCTTCGGAGGCTCCGGCCTTGGGTCTGCGTTCGATGGTGAAGCCGATGACCGTGCCCGAGAGTGCGGTGGGCGCGTAGACGGTGCTGTCCGTCGGGGCGGTGGTGCCGGGGTCCGCGCCGAGGGCGCGGGTGGTGAAGGCGAGCCCGGAGGTGCCGTCGCCGGCGAGGCGGGCGCGGGTGTCGGGCTCGCCGAGCTCGGTGTAGCCGAACACCTTGCCGGTCGGGCACAGGGCCGCCTGCCAGCTGGTCATGGCGTCGGCGGCGAGTTCACTGCCGGTGGTGGCGCGTTCGTCGGAGCCGAGGGCACAGTTGGTGCCGACCGAGTTGAAGTCGAGTTTGACGGCGACGCGGTTCTTCCAGTTGGTGGAGGAGACCGGGGAGCCGGCGTTGACCTGGCTGGTGTCGGCGTACGGCTTGCCGTCGAGGTCGAGGTGGCCCTGCGGGACGATCACCAGCCAGCAGGAGCGCGGGGTCGTACGGCCGCCCGCCGTGACCGGGACGCCGCAGCCCAGGTGCGGGGCCTCGTTGGCGGTCTGCACCTCGAAGAACTCCTGGCCCTTGCCGTCGGCGCCGGTGCGGGCGAAGTCGACCTCGTTGGTGGTGTTGCGGCTGTACAGGGCGTTGTTCTGGGTGCCGGAGGTGATCAGCGTGCCGTCGACGGACTTGAAGGGCACCTCGCCCTGTCCGGAGACGCCGCCGGCGCCGTAGCGGTCGTCCTGGCCGTAGTTGGTGGGGTCGGCACTGTAGAAGATCTTGCGGGTGTCGTCGTACTCGTTGCCCGGCCAGTTGCCCCGGTCGGTGGTCGGGGAGGCCCCGTACTGGCACTGGGTGCGCGACGGGCCGGGGTTGGCCGGGAGGGTGCCGTCGTCGTCGCCCCAGCACTGCATGATCTGGACGAAGTCGGTGTTGAACAGCGTGCCCGCCAGGGTGGTCGGGGCGCCGCCGGTCCAGGAGACGGTGATCGCCTGGCTGGTGAGGTGCTTGGTCTGGCTGACCGTGAACCTCATGTCCTTGAACTCGCCGCGGCCGGAGACGGTGACGGCGGAGTCGGTGGTCTGATCGCCGCTCGCCGCGGTCGCGGGCGCGGCGGTCTGGGCAACCGCGAGGCCGGCCAGCGCGCCCACGGCGGCGCCGGCGACGAGGCGCACCAGCAGGTTGCGTATGCGCTTCATCGCGCGCCCCCGTCCGTGAGGTTCTCCGAGTCGCCCTTCCGGCCGGCCCCAGGGGCCCCACGGATCCCGCCGTTACCGCCGTTCCCGCCCCGCCCGGCCATCGCCCGTGAGACGAGGGACGGCAGGAGCAGCAGCCCGAGCACCAGGGCCACGGCGAGCAGCATCAGCGTCTGGGTGGTGGTCCAGCCGCTGTGCCCGGCCACGGCGACCGGCTGGGCGAGGGCGATGGTGCCGTCCGCGGCGGTGCCGACGCCGGTGCC
>LRTP01000795.1 GCA_001550305.1 Streptomyces diastatochromogenes | reverse complement strand
CGGCGGAGCCCCGGCTGGGGCAGCGCGGCTGACCCCGGCGCCGGGGCGCGTCTGCGGCACGGTCCGCCGGACAGTCCCTGGGGGCGCCCTTTCGTGGGGACGGAACGGGCGCCCGTACGAGGCCCGGGACCACGCTGGTCCCGGGCCTCACCGTCATGCTCGATCATTGACTCCGGGAGTCCGCATGGAGCGAGAGGAGGCGGAGCCGATGCCGTCCCGCGCGCTCGACGCACTCGACCTGAGACTGCTCCAGTGCCTCCAGATCGACGGAAGGGCACCGCTCTCCCGGATCGCGGAGGTGCTCGGGGTCTCCGACCAGACCGTCGCCCGGCGGCTGCGGCGGTTGCGCACCACGGCACGGCTGCGGGTGCTCGGCGTGATCGACGAGAGCCGGCTCGGCCGCACCAACTGGATCGTCCGGCTGCGCTGCACCCCGGACGTGGCCGAACAGCTGGCGGGCGCGCTCGCCCGGCGCCCCGACACCTCGTACGTCTCACTGATCTCCGGCGGCACCGAGGTGATGTGCGCGATGAAGCCGCGCAGTCGGCAGGCCCGGGACGAACTGCTCTTCGACCGGTTGCAGCGCACCCCCCGTGTCGTCTCGGTCAGCGCCCACTGCGTGCTGCACTCGTTCTACGGCGGACGGCTGGACTGGCTCAACAAGGCCAACGGACTCGCCCCCGACCAGCAGGCGGCCCTGCGCCCACCGCCGGTCGAGCCGGTCACCGATCCCCTCACGCTGGAGGCGGCCGACGAGGCGCTGCTGGCCGTACTCGTCCGGGACGGGCGCGCCTCGCTCACCGAACTCCAGGCGGCCACCGGCCAGTCGGAGTCCGTGGTCAAACGGCGTCTGGAGCGCATGCGAACCACCGGGGTGCTCTACTTCGACGTCCAGTTCGACCAGGAACCCCTCGGCCACGAGGTGGAGGCCATGCTGTGGCTGACCGTGGCCCCGGCCGCCCTCGCCGACGTCGGACGGGCACTCGCCGCGCATCCCGAGGTGCGTTTCGCCGCGGCGATCACCGGCCAGGCCGGCATCGTCGCCTCGACCGTCCACCGCAACAGCGGGGAGCTGTACACATATCTGAGCGAGAAGATCGGCGCCCTCGACGGCGTCCAGGCCGTCGAGACCGCCCTGACCCTGCGCCTGGTCAAGCAACTCGCCTACGACCCGGGCCGCTGACTTCGCCCGGGACGGGCACGGGGTACCGGGAGCGTCAGCCGCGGGCCGTGGCGCCGAGGGCCTCGGCCCGCTGGTCGAGCCTCCTGAGGACCGTCTCGCCCCACTGGAGGTTCGCCTGCTCCAGGGCCATGCCGCCGAGCAGGGTGAGGTAGGGGCCCACGCGTTCGACGGTGACGAGGTACTCCTCCTCACTGCGGCCGGCCAGCATGCGTTCCTGCGCGCGCCGGTAGCGGGCCAGTTTGACGCCCGCCCGCTCCACACGCTCGACGACCCCGGCCCGTACGGCTTCGGCGTCTCCGATGTCGACGCAACTCACCTTGACCATCAGCTCGTCCCGGATCGCCGTCGGCTTGCTGGGGACCTCGGCCGTGTAGGCGCGCATCGCGTCGAGTCCGGCCTCGGTGAGCGAGAAGAGGCGCTTGTTGGGCCGACGTTCCTGCTGGACGACGCGGGCGGAGACGAGCCCTTCGCCCTCCATGCGCTCCAGCTCGCGGTAGATCTGCTGAGGGGTGGCCATCCAGAAGTTGGCGACCGAGGCCTCGAACCCCTTCGCGAGGTCGTATCCGGACGCCTCGCCCTCCAGAAGCGCGGCCATCACCGCGTTGCGCAGAGCCATTTCCCCAAATTAACACCCTGTATCGACACTCCATTGATTAGTCAACGGAGTGAAGGTCGTCCGCTCAGCGGCGGGGAGAGCCGCTCGGCGCGATCGACGGCTGGGCGACGGGCGTGGTCGGTGTCGACGACGGCGTCGACGACGGTGCCGGGGTGGGGACGGCCGGCCGGGTCGTGGCGCGGCCGGTCGTCCGGGGCGCCTGGGTGGGAACGGCCGTCCGGTTCCCCGGGGTGGGAACGGCCGTCCGATGCTCCGGGGTGCGGCTGGGGTCGGCGGGCACGGGGGACGCCGACGGGCTGGGGGGCACGGACGAAGGACGGCCCTCGGAGGGCGGGGCGAGCGGGACCGTCGGGGACGCGGGTGCCTGGGACGTCGACAGGCCGATCGGCAGCGCGACGAGGGCGGCGACGGCGCACACCGACCCGACCC
>LRTP01000794.1 GCA_001550305.1 Streptomyces diastatochromogenes | reverse complement strand
CCGACCCCGCCGTCGCAGCGGCCCACGGCCCGGCTGGCCCGCGCGACCCGACGGGTACTGCTGCGCCGCTGACCCCGCCCGCGTCACCGGAGCCGAGGCGCACTACTACGCGCGCCGTAGTGCCTCGCCCCGGCAGAGTGTGCCGGGGTTAACACCGGGCCCCGTCCGACCGGATCCGACGTCCGTTTTCCAGGGTTTCCTGATGGTCTGGACTCCGGTCGAACCACCCCATTCGGCGCCTTCCTCCCACCCGGCAACCCTTACTCCTCGTACGGCAGTTGGCGTAGTGCCCGAAGTAATATGCCAACCCGCACCCGTAGCGCACTAGCGTGCGGTGCCGCAACAGGAGGCACCATGCGATCCATCAACCGCACCGGATTGGTCAGTGGGACAGGACTCATCATCGCGGCTCTCACCGCGACCCTCGCCGCCCTGATCTTTCCGATCTGGTCGTACGCGGACCGCGGCGGCACCGGCCTGGACACCCTGAACACCCAGTCCGTGTCGACGCGGTTCGGTCCGCTGTCCGCACTGGACCGGGAGTTCATCACCAAGGTCCGGCTCGCCGGGCTGTGGGAGCTGCCCGCCGGCCAGCAGGCCGAGGAGCGCGGCACCACCCAGGCCGTGAAGACGGCGGGCGCGCACCTCGTCGAGGGCCACACGTTCCTCGACGCGCGCGTCCGCAACGTCGCCTCACGACTCGGACTCGAACTCCCGAACCAGCCCAACGCCCAGCAGCGCGGCTGGCTGGCCACGCTCGACGCCGCGCACGGCACGGACTACGACCAGAAGTTCGCGAACATCCTGCGCAGGGCGCACGGCAAGGTCTTCTCCGTCGTCGCCCAGGTCCGCGCGAACACCCGCAACTCCCTCGTACGGGACCTCGCCGACGACGCGAACACCACCGTGCTCGACCACATCAAGGTCCTCGAAGCCACCGGGTACGTGGACTTCGACGCCCTCGCCCAGGACGCCGCGACCGCGAGCCCGCCCCCGCTGACGGCTTCCCCGGCCCCGCCGGGTCCCCTCGCGTCCCCGGACAGCCCCGTCCCCGTCACCCCGTCCGGCACCTATCCGCTGCCCCCGGCCGCGTCCCGCCCCAAGGGCTAGTGCCGTGGCCGAATAGGTCCACCGGGTTGAGGGCGTAGGAATCCGCTACACGCCTCCCCCTCGAAAATCCAGTGGTCACGATGGCTTGGGGCGCGAAGAATCCCTGGACATGACCCTGCTAACCCACTGGCCGCTTGCGGGCCTGCGGTTGACCACGCCGCGCCTGGAGCTGCGGTTGCCCAACCTGGATGAACTCGCCGCGTTGGCTTCGTTGGCCGCCGATGGTGTGCATGACCCGGCGGTGCAGCCGTTCACCGTGGCATGGACCGATGTCGGGCCCGAGCAGCGTGCTCGGAGTGTCCTGCAGTACCACTGGCGCTGCTGGGGCGAGTGGCAGCCGGGGAAGTGGGAGCTGAACCTGGTGGCCGTGCAAGATGGGATTGTGGTGGGTACGCAGGGCATCGGCGCCCAGGACTTTGCGGTCCGCCGCGAAGTGGGCACTGGTTCTTGGCTCGGCAGGGGCTATCACCGCCAGGGCCTGGGGACTGAGATGCGCGCGGCTGTCCTCCACCTGGCCTTCGCTGGACTCGGTGCACAACACGCTGTTTCTGGGGCATATGCGGATAACGCAGCCTCGCTGGAGGTTTCGCGCAAGCTTGGCTATCGCGAGGACGGTATTGAGCGTCATGCCGTACGCGCGAAGCCCGCCGTGCTGCGCAGGCTCCGCCTCACCACTGAACAGTGGCAACAACACCAACTGGTCTCCGTGAAAATGGAAGGGCTGCCGGAGTGCCTGCCATGGTTCGGCCTGGCGTGACCGTGTAGCGGCTTGGAGATCATCCGGGTTGTCTGTGGAACGACGAGTCCATATTGGGGCGGCGTTGCAAGCCTCGTGGTGGGCGGCAGGAGCGAGGCGCCGGTCGACGTGCCACTCGTCGGACGGATCGCCGTCGGCGCACCCCTGCTCGCCGAGGAGATGGTCGAGGTCGTCTACTCCATGCCCCGCCAGATTGTGGGCGACGGTGACTTGTTCGCCCTGACCGTGGTCGGCGACTCCATGATCGACGCGGCGATCTGCAACGGCGACATCGTCACCGTGCGGAAGATGGACAGCGCCGACCACGGCGACATCGTCGCTGCTTTGCTGGACGACGAGGCCACGATCAAGGTGCTGCGCC
>LRTP01000793.1 GCA_001550305.1 Streptomyces diastatochromogenes | reverse complement strand
CCGGTGCGGTCCGCTCCCGCCGCCTCGTCGTGTGCGGCGGATCCGGCCGCCGAGCCGTTCCCGGCCCGGCCGTGCGTCCCCCGGTCGATCCCGCTGTCCGCCCCGCCGTCCGCCCCGTCGGTACTGCTCCTGCTCGTGTCCACGACCGTCCTGGCTGCTCGATACATCTTTCAGTTGTCAGGGTTCACTATCGCGTACGCCGTCTCAGGCGTCGGCGATCAGCAGGGCGCCCATGGTGATCATCGTCGCGGCGACCGCACCGTCCAGGACCCGCCACGACGACGGCCTGGCGAGGAAGCGGCCGAGCAGCCGGGCGCCGAAGCCCAGCGCGGCGAACCAGCACAGGCTGGCCAGGGCGGCCCCGAGCCCGAAGGTCCAGCGCAGCGGGCCGCGGTCGGCCGCGAGGGAGCCGAGCAGGAACACGGTGTCGAGATAGACGTGCGGGTTGAGCCAGGTCATCGCCAGACAGGCGAGGACGATCTGCCGCCGGGAGCCCGCCGCGCCGGCCGCGGCCTCCAGCGCCGAGGGCCGCAGCACCCGCCGTGCGGCCAGGATTCCGTAGCAGAGGAGGAATCCGCCGCCGATCAGTCCGACCGCCGTGAGCGCCTCGGGCCGGGCCACGACCACCGCGCCGACCCCGCCGACACCCAGCGCGATGAGCAGCGCGTCGGACACCGCGCAGATCCCCACCACCGCCAGGACCGCTTCGCGGCGGATCCCCTGGCGCAGTACGAAGGCGTTCTGGGCGCCGATGGCGACGATGAGGGTGAGGCCGGTGCCGAACCCGGCGGCCGCGGCGGTCAGGGCGTTGTTCATGCCAGAGACGCTAGGAACACGGCCGTCAAGAGTACAGCTAAAGATTCTTACGTATCATTAGCACCCGTGATGACGGATCTCCCTCTCGACCAGGTACGCACCTTGCTCGCTGTGGTCGACGAGGGCACCTTCGACGCGGCGGCCGCCGCTCTGCATGTGACGCCCTCGGCGGTCAGCCAGCGGGTCAAGGCACTCGAACAGCGCACCGGCCGGGTCCTGCTGATGCGGACGAAGCCGGTGCGCGCGACCGAGTCCGGAGAGGTCGTCGTGCGGTTCGCGCGCCGGCTGGCCCGGCTGGAGCGCGACGCCCGTACCGAGCTCGGCATGAGCGAGGCCGGGGAGCCGACGCGGCTGTCGATCGCGGTGAACGCCGACTCGCTGGCGACCTGGTTCCTGCCCGCGCTCACCCGCGTACCGCGCGAGCTGCGGCTCTGTTTCGAACTGCGCCGTGAGGACGAGGACCACACGGCCGCCCTGCTGCGCGAGGGGGTGGTGATGGCGGCGGTGACCTCGTGGCCGGACCCGGTGGCGGGCTGTTCCGTGCGCGCCCTGGGTCGCATGCGCTACCTCGCGGTGGCCGGGCCGGACTTCGCCGGGCGGTGGCTCGGCGCCGGGACGGACGCGGCGCAGGACGAGCTGATCGCCGACGCTCCGGTGGTGGCCTTCGACCGGAACGACGATCTCCAGGACGAGTTCGTCCGGGGCCTTGGAGGCGGTCCCGGAGCGAGCGCGCTGCGGCACTTCATGCCCACCTCGGAGGGGTTCGTGGACGCCGTCGTCGCCGGACTGGGCTGGGGCATGGTGCCGGAGGTGCAGGCCGAGCCGCTGCTTCGGGCCGGACGGCTGGTCCGTCTCGCGCCGGACCGGATCGTCGACGTACCGCTCTTCTGGCAGCAGTGGAAACTCGACTTCCCGGCCCTCGCGGCGGTGGCCGAGGCGGTGGCGGCCGTCGCCGCGGAGACCTTGAGACGGTGAGCACCGAAATGGCCGGGATTGGCAGACGCCGAGGCCCGAAGGCGCCGTGAAGCAACATCTACGCGGGGCTCCTGGACCGGGCGCGGGCGCGGTATCTTCGCGCTGGGCGAAGCCGCGTACGGCCGTACGCGGCCGGATGCGGCCGAGTGCAACTCCAAGCGACCATCACGGCTGAGGCGTCGAGGTGCGGGTGGGTACCCGTAAGGCGCATTCTTGCTGTGGAATCCCCCTGACGGGGGGCGGACGAGGGCAGACCGATGACTGGGAGCGCCGAGCGTGAGGACCAGGCGCTGAATAGCCTGGCCGCCCTGCTCAGCGGGTCCGTCGCGGACGCGATCCGGGCGGCCCGCGGCTTCGCGGGGGGTGTGTACCTGCGCTCCAGCTCCCCCGAACTGCTGCGGCTGGCCGTGCTGGCCGGATTGCCGGGACAGTTGTTCCGTCCCTGGTGGCGCATGCCTCTGGGCCGGCCGTTCCCGGCCGCCGACTCCCATCGGCTGGGCGTGGAGGTGCTGCTCACCGACGCCACCGAGACGATGCGCCGCTATCCGCAGCTCGCGGCGAGTCTGCCGTTCCAGTTCGGTTCGCTGTACGTCCCCGTCGTGAGCGCCTCCTCGTCCTTCGGGGTCCTGACGGTGCTGCGCCCCTCGGCCTCGGACGCCACCGACGTACTGCCGGACCGTGACCGGATGACGGCGGTGGCGGAGAACCTGGGGGCGGCTCTGTCGGTTCTGGAGAAGGACGGTGCCGAGGTCGTCTGGGACGGGGAGCCGATGTGCGTACGGCCGCCCGCCGAGGGTCTGCCGCGCCGCTATGTCGGGCGGTTCACCTGGGACCCGGTCACGGGCGAGGTCACCGGGGACGACGCGCTGGGGGCCCTGCTCGGCACCGGGGCCGGTGCCTTTCCCTGGACGCCGCAGGCACTCACCCACACGCTGGCCCTCGACGATCCGCATGTGCTGCTGGCCGCGCTGCACGAGACCGCGGCGGGGCGTCCCCCGGCCCACCCATTGCCCGTGCACACGGTCAACGGCGGGCTGCGGATGCTGGAGTTGTGGACCTCGGGCAACGCGCTCGTGCCGCCGTACGCGGTCGGCGGAGCGGTGGTCGATCCGGGCCCGGGCTCGGCGGCGGAGGGCGCCGCGGACCTGCTCCCCGAGGGCGTCTTCGCACTGGACCGGCTCGGGCTGATCACCTACGTCAACCCGCGCGCCGCCGAACTCCTCGGCCGGCCGCGGCCGGAACTCCTGGGGCGACCGCTGTGGCAGGCCGTGCCCTGGCTGAACCAGCCGTCCTACGAGGATCATCTGCGCGGCGCGCTGCTGACACCGGAGCCGGTGCACTTCCAGGTGGCCCGCCCGAGCGGGGGCCGCCGGACACCCGCGGCGGCCCACGGCGACACCTGGCTGACGATGTCCGTGTATCCCGGTCCCGGCAGTCTGACCTGCAAACTGATCCCCATGGGACGGGTCGCGGACACCACGGAGGCCCCCGAGGCCGCGCCGCTGCACGGCGGGCCCGTGGCGGACGGGTCCGCCCTCGCCGAGCCCGCCACCGGCATCACCACAACGGCGCTGTACCGGCCCGTCCTCATGGCCATGGCCCTGACCGAGGCCGTGACGGCCCGGCAGGTCTCCGAGACCGTGATGCGGGAGCTGCTGCCCGCGTTCGGCGGACGGCGCCTGGCCATCTACCTGTTGCAGGACCGGCGCCTGTACCTGGCCTGGGAGACCGGCTTCCCGCAGGGGTTCCTCGCGCCCTTCGACGGGGTGGGACTGGACGCCAAGCTGCCCGGAGTGGAGACGCTCACCACCGGCCGCCCGCTGTTCTTCGAGTCGATGCCCCAACTGGCCGCCGCCTACCCCGACATCCCGCTGGACGCGAAGGTGGGGGCCCGGGCCTTCCTGCCGCTGATCGCCTCGGGACGGCCGGTCGGTTCCTGCATCCTCGGCTTCGACCGGCCGCGCGACTTCAGCACGGAGGAACGTACCGTGCTGACGGCGCTCACCGGACTCATCGCGCAGGCCCTGGAGAGGGCACGGCGCTACGACTCCGAGGCCGCCCTCGCCCGTGGCCTCCAGGAGGCGCTGCTCCCGCACCGGCTGTCGTCGCACCCGCAGGTGGAGACGGCCGGGCGCTATCTGTCCGGCACCAAGGGGATGGACGTGGGCGGCGACTGGTACGACGTCGTGGAGGCCGGTGACGCGCTGGCCCTGGTCATCGGCGACGTCCAGGGCCATGGCGTCCAGGCGGCGGCCACCATGGGCCAACTACGCAGCGCGGTACGGGCGTTCGCGCTCAGCGACCACCCTCCGGACGTGGTGATGAGCCATACCAACCGGCTGCTCATCGACCTCGATCCGGGCCAGTTCGCCAGTTGCTGCTACGTCAGGCTGGACCCGGTGACCGGAGTCGCCCGGGCCGCCCGCGCCGGTCACCCGCAGCCCCTGCTGCGCCACCCCGACGGTCGCACCGAGCTCCTCGACCTGCCCGGTGGCGTGGTGCTCGGCGTGGCCCCGCGGGCCCGCTACCCGGTGACGGACCTGCTGCTGGAACCCGACGCGGTGCTGGCCCTCTACACGGACGGTCTGGTCGAGCGCCCCGGGGCCGACATCGACGACGGGATCGAGAAGATCCGCGCGACGCTGTCCCGCGCGGGCACCCCGCACGCCCGGCCCGGCGCCTCCTCCCTGTCCGGCACCGCGGACCTGCTGACCGAGGAGGCCCGGCAGGCCACCGAACGCCCCGACGACAT
Source organism: Streptomyces diastatochromogenes (assembly GCA_001550305.1). GTDB lineage: Bacteria > Actinomycetota > Actinomycetes > Streptomycetales > Streptomycetaceae > Streptomyces > Streptomyces mirabilis_D. Next base: position 22,171 of record LRTP01000793.1, on the reverse strand, counting down.
CGCACTCCTGCTCACCACCCGCCGCTCCACCCGCGAGATCCGCCCCTGACCCGCCGAACTCACCAGCCGGCTCCCCCGACAGCAGGTGGGTATCCCGCGTCTGCGGCATGATCCACCGCACAGGCCCCAGCGGTCCGCCACGGGGTGGTCGACGGCGCGAATCCTTCGGCGAGCACCTGGCTGGGTGACCGCCGGGCAGGTCACCCTTCATCGCAAGGCCTTGAACGGTCCTTCCAGAGCCGCCCACTGCAACAGCATGATCGTCTTGGCGTCGGCGATCTCCCCGGAGCGGATCATGGCCAGTGCGGTGCGGAAGGGCAGTTCGACGATCTCGATGTCCTCGCCCTCCTCGTCGAGGCCGCCGCCTTCGTGGGTGCGGGTGGACGGGCCGTAGGTAGCCGCGTAGAAACTGACCCGCTCGGTGACCGAACCCGGACTCATGTAGACGTCGAAGACGTGCTGCACGTCGCCGACGGTGTGCCCGGTCTCCTCGATGACCTCGCGCCGTACGGCGACTTCGGGATGCTCGTCGTCCTCGTCGAGCAGGCCCCCGGGGGTCTCGACCAGCATGCCGTCGGGGTGACCGTTGGTGTACACGGGGTAGCGGAACTGCCTGGTCAGCAGCACGGTTTCGCGCTCGGCGTCGTACAGCAGGAGCGTGGCTCCGTTGCCGCGGTCGTGCGTCTCGCGTTCCTGGGTGCTCCAGGTGCCGTCGGCGTGCCGGAAGTCGAAGGTGGTGGTGCGCTCCACGTACCAGTGGCTGGACAGGAGCGTGACTTCGCGGACCTTGACCCGGGGGTTGCCCGTCAGGTCGCGGCCGACGCGGTCGAGTCCGGTACGGCCCCGGCGGTCCGGGGTGTCGATTCCTGCGGTCATCGTGTGCGGGCCGGGCGGGGGCGGGAGAAGTGGTTCATGACCACTGTCTACCATCCCGGCCCGAACATCGAGGCCACAGCGGGGCTTCGCCCGTCTAGGCTCACGGCATGGAACAGACGGAGATCATCCTGCGCGCCATCGGCGTGCTCACCGAGACCAACGCGATGGTGCGCAGGATCGCCCAGGACGAGAACGCCGAGGTCGACTCGGCCGAGACCCAACTGGGCGCGCTCGTCACGGAGGTGTTCCCCAGGGTGGAGGTGCCGGGAGACGCCGGTCCCGCTGAGGCCGGGCAGGCCGTCGCGGACGCCTACCTCCCCGCCACCATCTCGCTCGTGGGCGCCTTCGCGTTCCTCTTCTCCGAACTCGCCGACCTCCACGACTCCGGACGCACCGACGTCAAGACGGCCGACCTGCTCCAGGACCTCGCCCTGCGCATGTCGAGGGCCGACAACACCTAGGACCTGCCAGAGCTGTCCCGATCCCGGGAGTGAGGCAGGCGCGAGGGTTTCCGGCCCGGGCGTTCCTCGGTGCGGGACGCCCGGGTGCCGGTCAACTCTTCTGCTCCACGCGCACCCAGTCGACCTCGGCCCGCACTCCCCCGGCCGCGACCCGGTCGACACTTGACTGCGGCAGCCGTTGCTTTGAGCGTAGTCAGCTCTCAGCATTCCGGGCCTTTCGACCCGGAAGGTCCGTCACATCACCGGAGCGTGAGGGCTTCGGTTTGAGTACGGTCTCTCGTTTCCGTCTGCCGCTGGTGCGGCAGGGTTGCGCCACCTGCCCGCTCCGCCGTGGCCTTGCGACTGGGGCGGGTGGTGCGGGTCTTCTGGTCGGCTCCACGAGGCTTCGACACCTTGGGGGTGTCCAGGTCTCCGGCTACTCCGGTACCTGTCACTGCGGCTGCCGCAAGGGCGGCGAGGTTGTGTGCGGCGTTGGCGTCCCGGTCCAGGACCAGGCCGCAGGCGTCGCATGCGTAGGTCCGGACATGCAGCGGCAGTTTGGCTTTCACCGCGCCGCACCGGGAGCAGGTCTTGGAGGAGGGATACCAGCGGTTCGCGACCACCGTGCGGCAGCCGTTGCGCTGGGTTTTGTAGGTGAGCTGGCGGCGGATCTCTGCGAATCCAGCGTCGGCGATCTGGCGGGCCAAGCGCCGGTTACGGAGCATGCCGGCGACGTTGAGGTCTTCGACCACGACGGTGCCGTACTCGGCCGCCACACGACTGGTGAGCTTGTGCAGGGCGTCGGCGCGCAGGTTCGCGACCCGGTGGTGGACCTTGTTGCGGGCCGTGTTGGCCTTCTCCCACCGGCGGGACGGCTTCAGTCCGGTCCGGCGGTCTGGGCCGCGTCGTCGGGAGACGGCGCGGGAGGTGCGGCGCAGCTGTTTCAGCGCGCCGTCGAGGTGGCGCGGGTTGGGGATCTCGCGGACCTCGCCGGCGCTGTCGGCCATCACCGCGAGGGTCTTCACCCCGAGATCGATGCCGACCGCGACGTCTGGGCGGGCGACCCGCACCAGGTCGCGTCTGACCTCGGTCTGGAACGACACGAACCAGCGCCCGCGCTCGTGGCGGACGGTCGCCGACAGGATCCGGGCCGTCCCGGCCTGGACGCGGGCGAGGAGCTTGCCGGTCGGCTCATGCGTGCGGATCGTGCCGAGCCGGGGCAGGGTGACGTGCCGGCCGTCCGCGTTGGCGCGGATGGTGCCGGTGGTGAACCGGCAGGCCAGACGCGCCTTCCGCTTCGACTTGAAACGCGGCATCCCCACCGTGCGGCCACGGCGCTTGACCTGCTTCGACTTCGCGTAGTTGTCGAACGCGGCGGCGGCGTTCGCCAGACCGGTGGAGTACGCCTCCTTGGAGTTGTCCTCCCACCTGGCGGCGAAGCGGGGATCGGTGTGCTTGGCCGCGTTGAACGCCTTCCGTAGCGCGGGCAGTGACCACGGCCGCCACTGGGTGAGCTGCTCCTCGGGGATGCCGTAGGACTCCTCCGCGCGGCGCTGCCACCACGATGCCTCGACCCACGCGACAGCCCAGTTGTAGGCGGCACGCGCGGCCCCGCAGTGCGAGCGCAACGCCCGCTCCTGCGTGGCGTTCGCATCGAGGGCGAACCGGTACGCCTGCACCACGAAACCCGGCTGCGGCCGGAACTTCTTCACCCGGCGGCCTCGCTCGTCGCCACGGCCACCGCGCGGGCGGCACGGTTCTTCGCCGCCCGGCGCCCGTACAAGCGGGCGCACATCGAGGTCAGCACCTCCGTGATGTCCCGTACCAGGTCGTCCGTGGTCTCAGCCGGGTCCAGGACCAGCAGACGCCGGCCGGACGCGGACAGTGCGGCCTCCAGATGCTCGACGCCGAACCGGGCCAGCCGGTCAGGGTGCTCGACCACGATCACCGCGGCCTTCGGGTCGGCGAGCAGGCGATGCAGCTTCCGGCGTCGCCCGTTCAGGCCCGAACCGATCTCGGCGACGACCTCGGCGACAGCCAGGCCCTGCCGGTTCGCCCCGGCCACAACCCTGGCCGTCTGCCGCTCCAGATCAGCCTCCTGATCGGCGGACGATACACGGCAGTACGCGACGACCCTCCCGGACACGGCAGGAGCTTCCTCGACCAGCCACGTCCCCGACGGGGCCTGATGGACAGGGACGGGCATCTTGCCGTCCTTCACCCACCGCCACGCGGTCTGGTAACTCACGCCCTGCTGGCGCGCCCACTCCGAAAGCTTCACACGATCAAGATACACAACTAGAGATGACTATGAATGACTAGAAAATATGGAACAGATGTCCCCCCCCAGTACGGAGTGGTGACCTTGTTCCATCCCGCGGGATAGGCGCCGCCCAGGGCGAGGTTGAGGATGACGTACTGGCTGTGGTCGAAGACCCATTGGCCGCGGGTCGATTCCAGCTTGTTGCGCGTCGTCTCCTGGACCAGGGCGTCGTCGACGTAGAAGCGCACGGCTGTCGGTGTCCACTCCACGGCGTACGTGTGCCACTGGTCGGCACGGCCCCCCGCTGGTAGGTCTGGCGGGCACCGATGTTGCCGTCTGCCGAGTAGCCGGGGCCGTGCAGAGCCGTGCTGGTCCAGTCCCCGTAGCCGATGTTCTCCATGATGTCCGTCTCGCCAGATGCCGGCCACCACGGACGGGTCGTCGACGTTGCTGCCCAGCAGCCAGAACGCGGACCAGAAGCCGTCGCCGACCGGCAGCTTCATCCGGGCGCTGACCCGGCCGTAGGTGAAGTCCAACTCGGTGTGGGTATCGATCCGCCCGGAGGTGAAGTCGTGGGTCCCGCCCCCGGCCTGGGTGCAGCCCTTGCAGTACTTGGCCTTCGGGAGAAGGCTCCCGTTCTCGGTGCTGATGTTGTCGGTGTTGTCGACGTACGCCCGCGACTCCCCGTTCACCGGACCCATCTCCTGTCCGGTTCTGACGACGCGCCACTTGGAGCGGTCGAGACTCGTGCCCGTGACGTCGTCGAAGAACGTCGTCCGGTACGTGCCCGGCTGTTCCCCGGGCAGGGCGGGATACGCGGCGGCGGCGCTGCCTCCCGTGCCCCAGACCTGGAACTCGTAGAGGGAGTAGCCGAACTGGGCGGTCGCGGGCGCGGGGTTGCAGAAGGACCGGCGTTCCTTGCCGAGCGTCGTAGGCGGCCTCCCAGTCCAGGACGACCCGGTCGATGCGCAGCGCGGCACCCAGGTCGACACGGATCCAGGCGTCGTCCGCGAACTGGCTCGACCAGCGGGTCGAGGCGTCGCCGTCGAAGGCGAGACCCGGCGTGGTGCCGGGGTTCTCGCTGCCCGAGGCGGTCAGCGCGCCGGGGTTCGCGGTGTAGGCGCTCACGCCGGCCGCCTGGGTGACATCGGCGATGGTCACGGCCACAGGCTGCCTCCCGGCACACGGGGATCGCGGCTTCCCGTGCCGTGGGTGGAACCGGTACCGGAAGCGGTTCCGGCGCTGGGCGGGGAGTCAACCGGATTGTCATGGTGCCGTGAATGCTTCACGCTGAGATTGCCCGGGTCGAACCTGAACCCCGGTCTTGCCTTCGGGACTTGAACGCTCCCGAGGGCCCCGCCCGTGCCGGCGCGGGGTCGGAACATACCCCCGGGTCAGGAGTGCGGAACCACCGCCACCGGGCAGGGTGCGTGGTGCATCACCGCGTGGGTCACCGAACCGATCCGTGCCCCTACCGCCGAGTGGTGTGCGCGGCGACCGACGACCATCAGCTGGGCCCGGTCGGCCAGTGACAGCAGGACCTGCCCGGCGCTGCCCATCTCGACGTGCTGTGTGACGGGCACGCCGGGGAAGCGCTCCCGCCACGGCTGGAGCGCCTCGGCGAGCGCCTTCTTCTCGTACGGCTCCAGGCCCCCGGCCTCGTCCAGCAGCTTCAGCGAGCCGGGGCTGTAGGCGAACACCGGCGGCAGGGTCCACGCCCGTACGGCGCGCACTCCGGCACCACGCGCCGCCGCGGTCTCGAAGGCGAACCGAAGGCCGGCCGCGCTGTCGTCCGGACCGCCCTGCTGGCCCACGACGATCTCCCGGCCGCCCGCTTCGGACGCTGCGCGGTCACCGGCCCGCACCAGGACGACCGGGCACGGGGCCTCGGCGATCACCTGCTGGCCGACGGAACCGAGCAGGAAGCCGACGATCGTGCCGTGTCCGCGGGATCCGAGGACCAGCGTCCGGGCCGCCGCGGCCTCGGCCAGCAGCGAGTCGACGGCGCCGCCGTCCAGGACCTCGGTCGTCACCGGCAGGTCCGGGTGCCGGTCGGTGACGGTGCGGGCCGCGTCCTCGGCCATGTCCCGTGCCCAGCGCTCCTGCTCGTCCCGGTCCGCCCCGCCGAGCAGTTCGTGGTGCGACCACTGCCAGGCGTACACCGCGCGCAGGGGCAGCCCGCGCCGGACGGCTTCCCTGCCCGCCCAGGCCAGCGCGGCCCGGCTCTCGGGGGATCCGTCCACGCCCACGGTGATCCTGTCGGTCATGCGCCTGCCTCTCCGTCGCCGGCTCGCCCGCGGTGCCGGTCCCTCGATCCTGCTGACCGGTCCAGTGTCCGTCACCGCCACCGCAGGGTCGCGCAGGGCTCGGGGTGCCGCCTACGCCGACTCGCGCACCACGAGCTCCGGATCGAAGATCACCGAGGTGGGCTCGGTGCGCGCGCCCCGGAGGTGCTCGTCGAGGAGTCGGGCCATCACCGAGGCCATCTCCTCGACGGGCTGGCGCACGGTGGTCAGCGGCGGACGGCAGGCCGTCGCCGCGCTGGAGTCGTCGAAGCCGATGACGGCGACGTCGTCCGGCACCCGTCTGCCCCGTTCCCGCAGCACCTGACACACCCCCTGGGCCATCAGGTCGTTGGCCGCGAACACCCCGTCCACGTCGGGGTGTTCGGCCAGCAGCCCGGACATCGCGGCCATGCCGCTGTCGAGCGTGAATCCGCCCTCGGCGACGGGTACGTACGGATGTCCCCTGCGCGCCATCGTGTCGCGGAACCCGGCGAGCCGGTCCTGGCTGGCGTAGACGCCCAGCGGCCCCGTGACGGTGACGATCCGTCGGCAGCCCTGGTCCAGCAGATGGTGGGCGGCCATCCGGGCGCCGTCCCGGTGGGCCAGGTCGACATAGCTGAGCGGCACCGGGCGCGACGGCCGGGCGAAGAGCACCGCGGGCAGGCCGGCGTCGGCGAGCAGCGCCGGCAGCGGGTCGTCGGCGTGGGTGGAGACGACGAGCGCGCCGTCCGCGCTGCCCTGCCGCAGATCGTTCAGCGCCTGCTGTCTCGTCTGCGCGGAGTCGGCGAACATCAGCAGCGGGTGCATCGACCGGGGACGCAGGTAGTCCACCACGCCGGTGACGACCCGGCCGAAGAACGGGTCCGCCAGCACCCGTGCCGTGAAGGCGTTCCGCTCCTCGCCGGAGACGTCGCCCGCGCCGGAGACGATGAGCGCGACCGTCTCGGTCCGTCGTGTCACCAGCGACCTGGCGGCACGGTTGGGAGCGTATCCGGTCCGTTCGACGGCCTGGCGGACCGCGTCCTGAAGGGCGGGATCGACGCTCTGGACGCCGTTGACGACGCGGGAGACGGTGGCGCGGGACACGCCGGCCTCCCGTGCGACGTCCTCAAGCGTGGGGGCCCGTCTGCTCATGTCAGCAGCCTATCGGCCCGGTGTCACGAGGGCATAGAGCGCTCTCTCGCACCACGGCACCGAGGAGCACCCACCCTCGTGAGCGCACCTCTTGAACGCAATCACCCACGACCCAGGGAGCCTCGGCGGAGCCCAGAAATCACCGAACTACCGCAAAACATCCACCTGTTGACGTCTCATCGGGAAACAATCCCCGGCACTCATGTGACAACTCTTGACGCTGTGTTCACGCGGATGAAGCATGCATCGGCAAGAGAGCGCTCCCCGCACCTCCAACCGTTCACTTTCTGAACCAGGAGAGTCGCCCCCATGCCTCACTTCCCCATGGATTCCCCGGACTCCGTCCGGTCCCTTCCCGCCAGACGGTCCGTCCTCGGAGCGATGGCCGCCACCGCTGCCTCGCCCGCGCTGCTCGGTCTGTCCTCGCCGGCGTCCGCCGCGTCCGCGGCACCCGTCGCGCAGCCGCGAGCCCTGCCCGGCGGCGGCGATCTCGGTCCGAACGTCATCGTGTTCGACCCCTCGACCTCCGGCATCCAGGCCAAGCTGGACGAGGTGTTCCGACAGCAGGAGTCGGCCCAGTTCGGCACAGGCCGCTACGCGTTGCTGTTCAAGCCGGGCACCTACAACGGGCTCAACGCCCAACTCGGCTTCTACACCTCGATCGCGGGCCTCGGCCTGTCCCCCGACGACACGGCGATCAACGGCGATGTGACCGTCGACGCGGGCTGGTTCAACGGCAACGCCACCCAGAACTTCTGGCGTTCGGCGGAGAATCTCGCCCTCACCCCGGTCAGCGGGACCAACCGGTGGGCGGTCGCCCAGGCCGCGCCCTTCCGGCGGATGCACGTCAGGGGCGGTCTCAACCTCGCCCCCACCGGCTACGGCTGGGCCAGCGGCGGCTACATCGCCGACAGCCGTATCGACGGCTCGGTCGGACCGTACTCGCAGCAGCAGTGGTACACCCGCGACAGTTCGGTGGGCGGCTGGGCCAACGCCGTCTGGAACATGGTCTTCTCCGGTGTCCAGGGCGCACCCGCGCAGTCCTTCCCGAACCCGCCGTACACCACCCTCGACACCACACCGGTGTCGAGGGAGAAGCCGTTCCTGTACCTCAACGGCAGCGAGTACCGCGTCTTCCTTCCGGAGCGGCGCACCAACGCCCGCGGAACCACCTGGGGCAGCGGCACCCCGCGCGGCACGTCGCTGCCGCTCACCCAGTTCTACGTGGCCAGGCCCGGCGTCACCGCCGCCACCCTGAACGCCGCGCTCGCCCAGGGCCTCCATCTGCTGCTGACCCCGGGGATCTACCACCTCGACCAGCCGATCCAGGTCGACCGCGCGGGCACCGTCGTCCTCGGACTCGGTTACGCCACCTTGATCCCGGACAACGGCGTCACCGCGCTCAGGACCGCCGACGTCGACGGGGTGCGGCTCGCGGGATTCCTCATCGACGCCGGTCCCGTGAACTCGTCGACGCTCCTCGAGGTGGGCCCCACGGGGGCTTCAGCGAGCCACTCCGCCAACCCGACCACGGTCCAGGACGTCTTCATCCGGGTCGGCGGCGCGGGCGCCGGCAAGGCCACCACCAGCATGGTGATCAACAGCCGCCACACGATCATCGACCACACCTGGGTCTGGCGCGCCGACCACGGCACCGGCGTCGGCTGGGAGACCAACCGGGCCGACTACGGCATCCGCGTCAACGGCGACGACGTCCTGGCCACCGGTCTGTTCGTCGAGCACTTCAACAAGTACGACGTCCAGTGGTACGGCCAGCGCGGGCGCACCATCTTCTTCCAGAACGAGAAGGCGTACGACGCGCCGAACCAGGCCGCCATCCAGAACGGAAACGTCAAGGGGTACGCGGCCTACAAGGTCGCCGACTCCGTGACCACGCACGAGGGATGGGGCCTGGGCAGCTACTGCTACTACAACGTCGATCCGACGATCGTCCAGCACAACGGCTTCGCCGCGCCGAACACACCGGGCGTGAAGTTCCACGACCTGCTGGTCGTCTCGCTGGGCGGCCAGGGTCAGTACGAGCACGTCGTCAACGAGACCGGCGCACCCACGTCGGGCACCTCGACGGTGCCGTCCACCGTGGTCTCGTACCCCTGACCGCCCCGCGCGGAGCGTGGGTTCAGCAGGACGTCAGGCTCCCTAGGTCCACCGCGTCGGCCATCGCCTGCATCCCCTTGTCGTTGGGGTGCAGGTGATCGCCGCCGTCGAAGAACGGCAGGATCAGCCGCGGGTCGTACGGATTGCGCGTGATCCTGTCGAAATCCGTCACGGCGTCGAGCGCGCCGCTGTTCCTGATCCAGTCGTTGACGCCCTGGCGCACGGCCTCGGAGGCGGCGTCGTACTCGGACCAGCCCTTGAACGGCATGACGGTCGCGCCGACGACACATTTGCCCGCCGCGTGGGCCCGGTCGATGATCTGCCGGTAGCCGGCGATCATGTCGTCCACCGTGACACCGGAGTGGGCCTTGATGTCGTTGATGCCTTCGAAGAGGAAGACCGTGCGGACCCCGGGCTGGGAGAGGACGTCACGCTGGAGTCGGTTCAGAGCCGCCTGTCCGGCGCCGTCCGCGAGCACCTTGTTGCCCGAGATCCCCTCGTTCGCCACTCCCTTCACGGTGAGCCCGGACGCGGCCTGGAGCCGCCGGGACAGATAGTCGGGCCAGCGGCGGTTCTGGTCGGTGGTCGAGGCCCATCCGTCGGTGATGGAGTCGCCGAGGGTCACGACCGAGCCGACCGAGGCGGACGTCTCCACGTCGACGGCGTCCAGCCAGTACCAGGAGCCCATCGGATCGGTCCAGTTGGCCGCGCCCTCTTCGGCCGCGTGGTCGCCCGCGGTCGCGTAGTTGGTCTGCATGGCCATGCCGTGACCGGTCGTCGGTCCCTGGGCGCCGGTCACGTACAGGCTGATGACCAGGTCGCTCTGGGCGGCCAGTGTTCCGGGCAGCGGATCGCTGAACACGGTCTCGCCGGCCGGAACGGTGACGGACGCGGCCCCGCCGAAGGACAGCCGCCGGTTGGAGCCGTGGACCAGCTCCGCACCCTGCTTCCGCAGCCCGGCGTACGCGCTCGCGAAGGTCACCGGGTGCTCGCCGAAGGCGTTGGACAGCCGGATCCGCAGGTTCGTGCCGCCGACGCTGGTGCGCACGATCAGTCGGTAGCTGCGGTCGGCGGGTCCCGCCCCCTGCCGGTCGGCGCTGGCGCCCCAGGTGACCACGGAGTGCTTCGCCCGCGCCTCGGCGGCGGGCGTCATCGGCGTGCCCGACGAGACCCCCGGCTGCGCCGCCGCCGAGGCGGTCAGGGGTCCGCAGACCGCGAGAAGCAGCGCCGATACGACGCCCACGGCGCGGCGTCGGAACCGGGCGCCGCTCACCCGAGGCCCCTGAGGGTGACGGACTCACCGGGCTTGAGGCTGACCTTGCGCGAGGCGCCGCCCGCGACCACGGTCGTCTCGCGGCCCCCGACGCTCTTCAGCGTGGCCCGGGTCACCTTGCCGTTCTTCCAGCTGAGGTCGGCGACGAAGCCGCCGCGGACGCCCACGCCGGACACCGAGCCGGACGCCGCCCAGGCGGCGGGCAGGGCGGGCAGCAGCTCGACGTGTCCGGGGCGCGAGTAGACCAGCATCTCGACGATCGCCGCGGGGGTGCCGAAGTTCGCCTCGATCTGGAAGATGCCCCGGCCCGTCTCCACCTCGTAGATGTCGAAGAGGTTCATCGCGCTGCCGTTGCTGCCGTTGACCGACGGCTTCAGGTTGTTGACGACCAGCTGGTAGGCCTTCTCCGCGTTCTTCAGCCGCGCCCAGCACAGGCTGCGCCAGGCGTTGGCCCAGCCGAAGCTGTTCATCCCGCGCGCGGTGAGCAGGGCGGTCGCGCCGTCGAGGATGTCCTTCGGCGTGGAGCCGTCCGGACGGATCCGGTCGCCGGGGAAGAGGCCGATGAGCGGGGAGAGGTGCCGGTGGGTGGTCTCGCCGAGGTTGTCGGGCGACATCCACTCCTCGAGCCAGCCGGTCTTGGGGCTGACCACGGGCAGGTAGAGGCGCGCCCGCAGTCCGTCGATGGTCTTGCGGTAGGCGGCGTCTTTCGCGAGCGCCTCGGTCGCGGTGCGGTAGTTGCCGAAGAGGTTCCACACCAGTTCCTGGGCGTACGTGATGCCCTTGGCGTCGAGCGGGCCCTGTTCGGGCGACCAGTCGCTGTCGGCGATGAGGACCTCGCGCTCGGTCCCGGACGCGTCGGTGACGGTCGTGGTGATGAGGCGGGCCTCCCAGAACTGCACGGCGCCCTTGAGGAGGGGGTAGATCTTCTTGAGGTAGGCGCGGTCCTGGGTGTACTCGTAGTGCTCGAACAGGCTCTGACAGATCCAGGCGTTGCCCGCCGGGTGCCACCACCAGCCGCCCCCACCATAGGGGTTGGTGGAGATCGCCACGGTCCAGCCGGCGATCCTTCCGCTGGAGTTGCGGTACCGGTTGGTGGAGTCGTTGAACAGCCGCTGGGTGACCTCCGTCCAGTCGGGCAGCTGCACGAGGCAGTAGTCGGCGAAGGCGTCGAAGCAGTCGGACAGGCCCGCCCGGTCGGCCATCCAGTAGTTCATCTGGAGGTTGACGTCGGTGTGGTAATCGGCCATCCAGTCCGGGTCATTGCCGTCAAGCCAGGGGCCCTGGAGGCCCATCGGCAGGCTGCCCCGGGATCCGGAGATCATGAGGTAGCGGCCGAACTGCAGGTAGGCGGCCTCGAGTTCCGGGTCGGGGACGTCGTCCCGGTGACGCGCCCGCAGCCGCTCGAAGGTGTCCAGTTCGCGCTGCGCGGCGGAGGACGTGCCGAGGTCGATGTCCAGCTGTCCGAACACGGCCCGGAAGTCGGCGACATGGGTGTGCAGCAAGGTGCTCGCCGAGTGGCCGGCCGCGTTCAGGACCTTGGTCCTGGCGAGGCGTTCCGGGGCCAGGGACGGGTCGCGGAACTTCGTCGCCGCGTCGGGCACGTAGTTGGTACCACCGCTGACGACGACGGTGAGGTCCTTGCAGCCGCTGAACGCGATCGACGTACCGTCGACGCGGACCCTGCCCGTGTCGCTGTACGCGGTGACGGCGGCGCCGTACTTCAGGCCGTTGGCCAAGGAGGCGCCGAACGACGCGTAGCGGCCCGCGCTGTTGGCGGTGGTGGACTCGCCGTGGGTGCCCGCGAGGGAGACGGTACCGGTGTAGGAGCCGCCGCCCTGCTGGGAGAAGTACAGGACGATGGCGTCATCGGGCCGGCTGGCGAAGATCTGCCGCCGGTAGGTGACGCCGGAGATGTCGTACGAGGTGCTGATCAGGCCCTGGGCCAGGTCGAGGGTGCGCCGGTAGTTGTTGACGTTGTCCAGGTCGTGGCCGGGGAGGGCGACGGTGAGTTCGGCCAGCATCGTCAGGGAGCCGAAGTCGTCCCGGCCGTACGGGAACTGACCGTCGCTCTGCAGCTTGTCGTTGAGACCTCCGGTCCACAGGGTGGCGTCGGTGATCATCAGGAGTTCGCCGGCGGGGTCGTTGCTCGCGAGCACCCCGAGGCGCCCGTTCCCGACCGGCAGCCCCTGCTCGATCATCGACTTGGCGGAGCCGGGAGCCGCCCACCACAGCTGGTTTTTCGCGGCGTCGGCCGCGGACAGCATGGGCGACGCGGTGGGGCGCAGGGGGGCCGCCGAGGCGGTGAAGGCGGGCAGACCACCGAGTGCGGTGGCCGCGCCGGCCGCGGCGGCGAGGGCGAGGAAGCCTCTGCGGTTGGGGGTGTTGTCGCGTGATGCGGTGTGCTGAACGTCCACGGTGTTGCACTCCATATCCGGGAGCTGCTCATGCGGGAACGACGGCTGCGGACCGTCGGCGTGCTGCAGGTCCCCGCGGGGCCCGGGTCGTGTCACCGGGCCCCGCGGGAAGCGGGTCGGACGGACTGCTGAACTGAGAACCGACCACTGAACCAAGAACCGCCTGCGGAACTCAGACCGACTGCGGGACGACGATCCTGTCGATGTCGGGGGCGTATCCGCTGCCGCTGTCGAAGGTGATCGTGTTGGAGCCCGCCTTCAGGGCCAGTTGGACGCTGACCGTCTCGGCCGTGCTCCAGTCGCCCGTGGAGGGGAACTTCTCGCTGGTGCCGTTGCCGCTGTTGGAGAAGACGGTCGCCGAGCGGGGGTCGCCGCTGACGTAGCCGACCTGGACGGTGTAGATGCCGTCCTTCTTCACCGTGACGTCGTTGAACCGCAGCTTGCCGCCGGTGTAGAGGTTGCCGACCTTCTTGCCGCCGGAGCAGGCGTCGCAGCCGGCGACCGAGGCGTTGCCCGACAGGGTGTTGGCGGCGGACTCCGCCTCGTAACTCGTGGTGGTCAGCGTGCCGCCGCCGGGCTTGACGGTGAACAGCCGCGAGCCGTGGGCGGGCAGCGCCTCGGTGATCTTGTTCTTGTAGGTCCCGAGGTTCGCCTTGTTCCACAGGTCGCGCACGGAGGCGTTCCCGGTGAATCCGAGGGAGGCCCACTGAGCGGTGACGGAGGCCGGCGAGTCGGCGAGGTTGAACAGGGCGACGGTGTAGCTGCCGTCGGCGTTCTTGGTGCCCCAGACCTGCTGGTCGCCGACGGTGGTGACCGGACGCGCGACGGGCGAGTCGTTCTGGTCGACGGCGATGACTTCCTTGTTGGTCAGCAGGGAGACCCCGTAGCTGTCCAGCTTGGTGAGGTCGTCACCGGTGAACAGCGGCGACTTGTTGATGGCCCACAGAGTCATGTAGCTCTGCCGCTCGGCCTTGGTGAGGCCGTCCATCTCGCCGTTGCCGACGTCGATGCCGTCCAGGTCGTTCCAGCCGCCCGGGCCCGCCTTGCGGCTCCACGCGGGGGCGTCGTCCCACCGGTCGTTGACCGAGTTCTCCCAGGTGACAAGGGTGTTGCAGTAGCACTCGACGTCGGTGTCGATGCGCCAGCCGTTGGAGTACTTCTTCCAGTCGGCGGCGTGGCCGATGTCGAGCGACCAGGAGAGTTCGAGGTGGATCGGGCGCCCGGCGGTGGCGATGGCCTTCTGCCAGGCGGCGACGTCGGGGACGTTGTCGTAGTTGTCACCGGACTTGAAGGAGCCCGGGCCCACGCCGTCCAGCTTGAGGAAGTCGTAGCCCCAGTCGGCGAACTGCTGTGCCTGCGAGTCGATGTACTTCTGCGCGCAGGGCTTGCCGAAGTCGATCTTGTAGGCGTTGTCCCAGCCGTTGGTGGTGCGCAGGTCCGGGTAGACGATGTCGGCGGTGGTGCAGCCGGTGGCGTTCCAGATCGGCGTACTGCCGTCGCCGTACGCGCCCTTCTCCAGGCCGACGGGCAGGTAGATGCCGGCCTTGAGGCCCTTGGAGTGGATGTGGTCGGCGACCGACTTCATGCCGTGGGGGAAGCGGACCGGGTCGGGCGTCTGACGACCGTACTGGTCGAAGCCCGTCTTCCAGGTCTTGTCCATCCACCAGCCGGCGTCGATGTTGACATGGTCGTAGCCGTAGTTCTTCAGCCTGGCGGCGAGGGCGTCCGTCTGCTTCAGGACGTTCGCCTCGGTGAGGTAGCTGTAGTCGCCGTCCGGGTTGAGGCCCGGGTACTTCGACGACTGCATGCTCCAACTCGACCAGCCCATGTACGGCTTGGCGGCGACGGGAGTCGTGGCGGTGGTCTCGCGCGGCACCGGAGTCTTGGCCTGTGCGGCCGGGACGGTCGTCGCGAGTCCTGCCGTGAGGGCGAACACCACCACGGCTCTCAGGGTGCGTGCGGGCAGGACGGAATACGAGGATGACCGCATGGGTCGTGCCTCCTGTGGGGTCAGGGTTGGGGCGGCTCAGCCCTTGCCCGAGCCGATGGTGAGTCCGCTGATGAACTGGCGCTGGAGCGCGAAGTACACCAGGAGTGTGGGGATCGCGGTCATCAGGGCGCCGGCCGCGATGAGGTTGGGATTGGTGAAGTACGCACCCTGGAGGTTGGCCAGGGCGGAGGTGATCGGGCGCTTGTCGCCGCTCTCGATCAGCGCGAGCGGCCAGAAGAAGTCGTTGTAGATCCAGATCGATTCGAGGGTCGCGAGGGCCGCGAACGCGGGGCGGCACAGCGGCAGGATGATCTGGAAGAACTGGCGCCAGACGGGGGCGCCGTCCACGAGCGCCGCCTCGGAGATCTCCTTCGGGATCGTCTTCATGTAGTTGCTGAGGACGAAGGTGCAGAACCCCGACTGGTAGGCGATGTGGATCGCGATGATGCCCCAGGCCGAGTTGTAGAGGAGGAGGGAGTCGCTCATCCACTGCGGCAGCGGGATGAGGAGGTAGAGGCGGTACAGGGGGGTGATGAGGACCTGTGCCGGGAGCAGGTTGCCCGCGGTGAACAGCATCAGCAGGACGATGTTCCAGCGGAAGTCGAAGCGGGAGACGAAGAAGGCGACCGCGGCCGAGAACAGCAGGGTGCACAGGACGGACGGCACCGTGATGAGGACGGAGTTCCAGAAGAAGTGCGGCATCCCGGACTGGCTCCAGGCGTCGCTGAAGTTGCCGAGGCCGAGGCTGTGGGGCCAGGAGAGATAGCCGTGCTTCGCGGTGTCCGAGTAGGGCCGCAGCGAGGTGTACATGGCCCACAGCAGCGGGACGAGCCACAGCAGGGCGATGCCGCCCAGCATCAGATGACGGCCGGTCTGGCGGCGAGGCCCGGAGGGGGTCTTCGGCGTCTGCTGCGCGCGCCGGGTCCGCGGTCGGGAGGCCGGTCGCGGCACGGTCGTGGTCACTGGTCCTCCTTGCGGAAGTTCTGGACGAGGAAGGTCCCGATGGCGGCAAGGGAGACCACGAGCAGGACGACCGCGAGGGCGGACCCGTAACCGATGTGACTGGACTCGCCGATGATGTTGTCGGTGATGAGGAGGGACAGGAGTTCCATGCCCGGCTTGCTGCCGACGCCGCCGCCGAGGACGTAGACGACGTCGAAGGAGCGCAGGGACTCCATGACCGTGATGACCAGAATGATGACGTTGACCGGTTTCAGGGCCGGGAAGACCACCCGCAGGAAGGTCTGGCGGCCGTTGGCGCCGTCGAGCGCGGCGGCCTCCTTGAGCGCCGGGTCGAAGCCCTTCAGGCCGGCCAGGTAGAGGATCATGATGTATCCGGTGTGCCGCCAGCTGGAGGCGACCAGGACCGCCCACAGGTTGAGGTCGGGGTTGCCCAGCCAGTCGATGTGGTGGCTGGATCCGGCGGCGCCCAGGATGCCGTTGAGGAGCCCGGTGTCGGGGTTGTAGATGATCTCCCAGATGAAGCCGACGACGGCCAGGGAGAGCACCATCGGCAGGAAGATGGCGGTCTGGTAGATCCTCGTGAAGCGGATCTTCCGGTCGAGCTGGTAGGCGAGGAAGATGCCGAACGGGGTCGGCAGCAGGGCCGTGAACAGCAGCCAGATCACGTTGTGCCGCACCGCGGGCCAGAACGGCGGGTAGTTGGTGAAGATCTCCTTGTAGTTGTCCAGGCCGATCCAGTGGATGTCGGCGAGGTCGATGCCGTCCCAGGTGGTGAAGGACAGCCCCAGGGAGGCCAGTGCGGGCAGCCAGACGAAGAAGAGCAGGGCCGCCAGCGGGATGCCGATGATGACGGTGAGGAAGATCCGGTCGCCGGTGCCGAGCCGGCGGGGGCGGGCGCCCCGCGGGGCGGGGGGCGTGGTGGGCGCGGAGGACACGGTGCGTGAGACCTTTCCGGTCCTGGTCAGGCCGTGAAGAAGCGCGAGCGCTGGGACTCGATCTTCGTCAGCGTTCCCGAGCCGTCGTCGGGGTGGCTGAGCCACTCGGTCAGGCCGGGGAGTACGACGGTGGAGATGAAGCCGGGGTCGCTGTCGCGGTCCGCGAACTGGCTGATCTGCTTGGCGGAGGCGATGAGGTCGGCGGACTTCTTCTGGAGCGCGTTGTACGAGCCGGTGCTCGCCTTGTCGTTGACGGCGAGGTTGCTCGGGTCGACGCCCATGTACAGCTCCTCGGTGTGGGCGCCGCCGAGGAACTCCAGGAACTTCTTGGCACCGGCTTCGTTCTTGGGCCGGCGGCTGAGCATGAAACCGTCGGTGGGTGCCTCGACGGCGTCCTGACCGTGCGCGGCGTCGATCTCGGGGAAGGGGAAGAAGTCGATGTCGGCGCGTATCTTCTCGTCCGTGACCTGCTGTCCGAGGAAGAGGCCGATGACGGCCATCCCGGACTTCTTGTCGAGCAGCGACTGGGCGGCGTCCTGCCAGGAACGGCCGGCGGCGCCCTGCTGGTAGTAGGGGGCGAGTTCGCGCCAGTGGTCGAGGGTGGCGAGGGCGCGCTTGTCGGTCCAGGAGACCTTGCCGCGCATCAGGGACATGTGGAAGTCGTAGCCGTTGGTCCGCAGGTTCACGTAGTCGAAGGCGCCGAGGATGCTCCAGCTGTCGCCGCCGCCGTAGCCGGAGGCGATCGGGGAGAGCCCGTCCTTCTTCATCCGCTTCGCGAGCGCGATGAACTCGCTCCACTTCTGGGGGACTTGGTAGCCGCGCTCCTTGAAGAGGCTCTTGCGGTAGAAGACGGCCCACGGGTAGTTGTACAGCGGCACGAAGTAGTACTTGCCGTCCTCGCCGCGGGAGAGCTGCTTGGTGGCGTCGCTGAAGTCGGCGCCTATCGTGTCCCACACGTCGTCGAGGGGGCTGCAGAGTTTCTTCTTGGCGAAGTACTGCATGCGGTAGCCGGCGAACCAGGTGAAGACGTCGTCGGGGGTGCCCTGCAGATAGGTGGAGATGCTCTTCTGGAAGGTGTCGTGGTCGACGGTGTTCGTCTTCACCGTCAGACCGCTGTCCTTGGCGAACGCGCCGGTGACGGAGGCGTAGGCCTTCTTGGGGGTGGCGTCGGCGCCGTTGGATCCGAAGGTGACCGTCTTCGGGTCGGCCCCCGCTCCCCCGCCACAAGCGGTCAGAACGGGCGCGGCCAGTGCTGCGGCGCCGAGTCCGAACAGTCCGCCGACGACTCTGCGGCGGCCCGGGTCACGCGCAGCCAGGGGGTTGCGGCTCTGCTGCGTCATTGTTGCTCCTCACGCGTGTCCGTACATGTCTGATCTTCAGTGCGAGGCTGTGCTTCAGTACGTGCTGGTCGGTGCGTGGTGTGCTCGTCGGCGCGTGCTCGCCCCTCAGGGCGTCGTGCTCCTCAGCGCGCGTCCGAGGTGGTGAAGGACTGGATGGCGGTGGCCGCCGCGCCACGCGCCCACTCCTCGAAGGGCAGTGGCCTGGTCTGTACGTCGCAGTCCGCGGCCGAACCGAACGCGGCCGCGGCGAACGCGTCACGGATCTGTTCGGCGAACAGGTCGTAGGCGGCCAGGCCTTCGCCGGAGATGATCACGCGCTCGGGGCCGAGGAGGTTGGCCACGGTCGCGATGCCCCGGCCGATTGCCGCTCCCGCCCGGGCGTACACCTCCCGGGCGCCGGGGTCGCCGTCGTGGGCGAGGGCCAGGGCCGCGGTGGCGTCGGCGACACTCGCGCCGGTGACCTCCCGGATCCGGGCGACGATCGCCGGGTCCGAGGCGATCGCCTCGACGCAGCCCCGGTTGCCGCAGTGGCAGCGAGGACCGGCCGGGTCGATCGGCACGTGCCCGATCTCACCGGCCACGCCGTGCGCTCCCGCCACCACCTGTCCGTGCACCACCAGTCCGCAGCCGATGCCCGCGCCGACGGTCACCAGCGCGAAGTCGGACAGCCCCACCCCGGCCCCGAACCACTGCTCGGCCACCGTCAGCGCCCGAACGTCGTTGTCGAGGGTGACCGGCAGTCCGGTCGTGGTCGCGGCCAGTTCGGCGAGGGGAACGTCGTGCCACTCCAGGAACGGCGAGTAGCGCACCACCCCGGCCGCCCGGTCCACGTCTCCCGAGACGGCGATGCCGAGCCCCCGGACCTGCACCCCGAAGCCGTCCGCCTCGGTCAGGAGTTCCTGTACGAGTCCCGCGACGGAGGTCAGTACCGCCTTGGGTTCGCGGGAGGTGAGCGGAACGCGCCGGGCGACCCGGATGCGGCAGCAGAGGTCGGTGAGTACGGCGATGAGCTCGTCGCCCGTCACCTTGATCCCCAGGAACAGGGCCCTCCCTCCGTCGACCCGCACCGGGTTGGCGGGCCGCCCGAGGACGGGCTGCCGTGCGTCCTCGGCGATGTCCTCCACGAGGTAGCCGGCCTCGATCAGCGGCCGGACCGCCTTGGTGACCGCCGCCGCCGACAGCCGGGTCCGCCCCGCTATCTCCGACCGCGTGAGCGGGCCGTGGGACAGCACGGTGGTGAAGATCTGGGAAGCGGCCGGCGTGTGGGCCGGGAACGCCTCGGTGGGAGAGGTCGAACGCATGGCCGGAACCTAAGGCTCTTATTTTCTGCTGTCAATGAAAGAAGCAGGATTCTCCTGAGGATGCTCCAGGAGGTACCTGTGACCTGTGAATTCCAGAATGCGAGCAAGCATTGACACGTGATCCAAGGTCAGGGTTGGCTTTTCCTCGTCTCGTACGTGAGCACCACCTGAACGCGAGGATTCATGTCGCCGATCTCCTTCGCCCCGGACACCGGGGTCTGGCTGCTGTCCACACCGCGCACCTCGTACGCGCTGCGGATCGACGAGACCGGGGCGCCCTGCCATGTCGCGTGGGGTCCACGACTGACGCCCGCGGAGGCCGCGGAGCTCGCCGTGCCATCCGCGCCCGAGGCCAGCAGCTTCGAGGGCAGGCCGACCGTCGGGGAGGAGCTGCCGGTCGACGGCGGCACGCGCTACGGACCGCCGTCACTGCAGGTCCGGTTCGCGGACGGCTCCCGCGCCTTCGAGTGGCGGCCGACCGGTCACGAGGTCGACGAGGGCGAGCTGACCCTGTCGTTCCGCGACCGCCGCTACCCGTTGCGGGTGGCGCTCCACTACCGGGTGCGCGAGGACACGGACGTCATCGAGCGCTGGACCGTCGTCCGCAACGACGGCGACGAGCCCGTCACCCTGCTGCGCGCCGACTCCGCCGCCTGGACCCTGCCGCCGCAGCGGGACTACCGGCTCAGCCATGTCACGGGCCAGTGGTCCGCCGAGAGCCAGTTGCGACGCGACCGACTGCCGTACGGCGAAACCGTGTTGACCAGCCGTCGCGGAATCACCAGCCACCACGCGAACCCGTGGCTGATGCTCGACGCGGGTGAGGCGACGGAGGAGCACGGGCGGGTGTGGAGCGCCGCCCTCGCGTGGAGCGGGAGCTGGCGCGTCACCGTGCAGCGCACCCCCGACGGGCGGGCCGGATTCACCGGCGGCCCCGGCCAGGACGGCACGACCGTGCCGCTCGCTCCGGGCGAGGAGTTCGCCACTCCCCCGTTCGCGGGACTGTGCACCGACGGCGGCTTCGGCGCGGCCAGCCGCGCCTGGCACGCATACGTCCTGGCCCATGTCCTGCCCCATGCCGACGAGTTCGCCCCGGTGCTCTACAACTCCTGGGAGGCGACCGGCTTCGACGTCGACGAGGTCGGGCAGAAGGCACTCGCCGAGCGGGCGGCGGCGCTCGGGGTGGAACTCTACGTCGTCGACGACGGCTGGTTCGGGGCGCGCCGCAGCGACCGGGCGGGCCTCGGCGACTGGACACCGGCGCCCGACCGCTTCCCGGACGGACTGGCCCCGCTGGTCCGCACGGTGCACGGGCTCGGGATGCGCTTCGGCCTCTGGGTGGAGCCCGAGATGGTGAACCCGGACAGCGACCTGTACCGCGAACACCCCGACTGGGTACTGCACTTCCCCGGCCGCCCCCGCTCCGAGCTGCGCAATCAGCTGGTCCTCAACTTCGCCCGCCGCGACGTCGCCGACTGGGCCCACGGCTGGCTGACCCGGCTGGTCGGCGACCACGGCATCGACTTCCTCAAGTGGGACATGAACCGCGCGTTCAGCGAGGCCGGCTGGCCCGACCGGCAGGACGGCACCGACCGCCTCGGCCCCGCGTACGTGCGCAATCTCTACGGCGTCCTCGACCGTCTGCGCGCGGACCATCCGGCGCTGCGGATCGAGACGTGCAGCGGTGGCGGCGGCCGCGTCGACCTGGGCATTCTCTCCCGCACGGACCAGGCGTGGGCGTCGGACAACACCGACGCCGCCGACCGGATGGGGATCCAGCAGGGCTACGGCCAGATCTACCCCGCCCGCACGATGGGCGCCTGGGTGACCGACGTACCCAACCAGCTCACCGGCCGCACGGTCCCGCTGCGCTTCCGCTTCCACGTCGCGATGGCCGGGGCGCTCGGCATCGGGGGCGATCTCACCCACTGGTCCGAGGAGGAACTGCGGGAGGGGGCCGACCTGGTCGCCACGTACAAGAAGGTCCGCCATCTCGTCCAGTACGGCAGCCTTGACCGGCTGTCGCCGCCCGCCGAGGACTCGGTCTGCGTCGTGCAGTACACCGCCGCGGATGCCTCGGAGACCCTGCTGCTCGCCTACCGGCGTGTCTCCCGCCACGGCGCGCCGAGGCTGCCGGTCCGGCCGCGCGGTCTGACCCCCGGGGGCCGCTATCGCGACGCGCGCACCGGCGCCGTGCACCACTCCACGGTGCTCGGCGAGTACGGTATCGACCTCGAGCTGCCGGCGGCCGACTGGTCCAGCACGGCGGTGCACCTCGTCCGGGAGGACTGACACCCCGTCAAAGTGCTGGTGGGCCGCCCCATGTCGCTCTCGCCCGTCGGGGGCCCGTCAGTACCGCTGGGCCTTCGCCAGGACCGGGGTCAGCTGGGGTTGGGTGGGCTGTCTGCTGATGGCGACGGGCTGGGCGCGCTGACCCGGCTTGAGGTTCTCCGCGCCCACGAACCTGGTCTCGACGACCTTGCCGTCGGCGTTCTTGAACTCGATCTGGACGGCGTACGAGGCCGTGCGGTCGGTGTTGTTGGTGATGTTGACGAGCACCGCGAGCAGGCCGCCCGTCTTCGCCCTGGGCATGCCGGTCATGGCGACGTCGGACCGCGCGTTCCCGGGGCCCTGCACCTTCTTCAGCTCCGCCTGTGCCTGCGCGCTCGCGCGCGCCGTGTCGGCCGAGACGGACGCCTCGAACTCGGACGCCGCGGCGGACAGCGACGAGGCCGCCGCCGAGGCCGAGGCCCGGGCGGAGCCGATGATCGAGGAGGCGGCCGAGGCCAGGGCGGACGGCGGGGTGCCACTGAACGACGAGGTGTCCGGCGGGGTGGCG
>LRTP01000792.1 GCA_001550305.1 Streptomyces diastatochromogenes | reverse complement strand
CGGCCCGCCCGTCCGGGTAGGCCGCGAGACCGTCCAGCGACGCGGCGACGTGCTCGCGCAACCACGCCGGAGGCGTGTCCGCACGGACGTTCACGGCGAGATCGGTGAGCGCCGAGCCGTCGTCCCGCACCTCGGCGTCCCCGTGGTGGCGCAGATCGTGCGCGTCGTCTCCGCGCGAGCCGGCGCCGTGCCCGTCGCCCCCGTACGCGCCCTCAGCGCGCATGCGCGTGCCCGCCGTGGTGGTGCCCGTGGTGATGTCCGTCGTGGTGGTGCCCGTCGTCGTCCGGGTGGAAGTGCGGCTGCTGGGGGAGGCCCACCTTGTCCTCGAAGCCGGGCAGCGCGATGCGGTAGACGCAGGAGTCGCAGTTCATCCGCAGGTCGCCCTCGACCGCCTCCCGGTACCGCTCCATGACCAGGTCGAGCAGCTCCGGCTCGGGGCCGATGACCTCGGCCGACCGCACCTCGACGTCCGGGTGCGCGGCCGCCCAGCCCTCGGTCTGCTGCCGCACCCGGTCCGGGAGGATGCCCGTGAACAGGAAGTAGGGAAGGACCACGATCCGCCGCGCGCCCAGCTTCACACAGCGGTCCAGGCCCGAGGGGACGTCCGGCGCAGCCAGCGACACGAACGCCGTCTCGACGCCCGCGTACCCGCGTCCCTCCCACAGCAGCCGCGCCGCCTTGTGCACCTCGGCGTTGGCGTCCGGGTCGGTGGAGCCGCGCCCGACGAGCAGCACGGTGACGTCGGACCGGTCCTGCGGCGTACGGACCGTGCCGCCGAGCGCCTCGTCCAGTCGCCGTTCGAGCACCGCCAGCAGCGACGGGTGCGGGCCCAGCGGACGCCCGTAGGTGTACGAGATACCGGGGTGCCGCTCCTTCTCGCGGGCCAGCGCCGCCGGGATGTCGCCCTTGGCGTGCCCGGCGGACACCAGCATCAGCGGGACGGCGGCGAACCGGCGTACCCCCTGCTCGACCAGTTCGGTCACGGCGTCACCGAGCGGCGGCGGCGACAGTTCGATGAACCCTCCGGCGACGGGCAGTTCGGGGTGGCGGCGCCCCAACTGCCGTACGAAGTCGCGGAAGGCCTCGGCTCCGGCCGCGTCCCGGGTGCCGTGTCCGGCGATGAGCAGGGCGGGGGGCGGGGTGGTCACGAAAACTCCTTGGTTGCGGGGTGGTACAGCAGGGCGTTGAGCGCGGCGGCGGCGACCGCCGAGCCGCCCTTCTCGGACACGTTGCTGACGGCGGGCAGCCCGCTGTCGCGCAGCGCGGCCTTGGACTCGGCGGCGCCGACGAAGCCGACGGGCAGACCGATGACGAGCGCCGGGTCGGCGTCGAGGGTCAGCAGCTCCTCCAGGGCGGTCGGCGCACAGCCGATCACCCAGAGCGCGCCGGGCCCGACGTCCTCGTACGCGAGCCGGATCGCGTGGGCCGAACGGGTCAGCCCAGGGCCGGACTTGGCGTCCTTGAGGCGGCAGACGGTGTCGCGGCGCGTGATGCCCGCCGCGACCATCTCCACGTCCACCACGACCGGCGCCCCGGCGTGCAGCGCCGTGTGCGCCTTCGTCAGGGCGCCCTCGTCGGTGACGAGGTCGTCCGCGTAGTCGAGGTCGGCCGCGGAGTGGATGACCCGCTCCACGACCGCCCGCGTCAGCGGCGGGAAGTGCGAGGTGTCCAGGCGGGCACGCAGCCGCCGGAAGGACTCCTGCTCGATGGGGTGCACGACCCGGTTCTCCGGGAACACCTGGCTCACTCGGCTCACTTGGGCTCCTCCTGCCAGCGGTAGCCGCGCGGTGTCACCATGCGCCCGGCGATCTCACGCGTCGCCGTGTTGCCCACGGTCACGACGGTCATCATGTCGACGATCGCCGGATCCAGGGACCCCAGCGACGTCACCCGGCTCGACTCGTCCGGCCGGGAGGCGTTGCGGACGACCCCGACCGGCGTCGTCGGCTCCCGGTGCTCGGCGAGGATCGCGAGCGCCTTCGGGAGCTGCCAGTCGCGGCCCCGGCTGCGCGGGTTGTAGAACGTCACGACGATGTCCGCCTCGGCTGCCGCCCGCACCCGGCGCTCGATGACCTCCCACGGTGTGTGCAGGTCGGAGAGGCTGATCGACACGTGGTCGTGGCCCAGCGGCGCGCCCAGGATCGCCCCGGCCGCGAGCGCGGCGGTCACGCCCGGTACCCCGACCACGTCGATGTCGTCGGACGCCTCGGCCAGCGCCGGTGACGCCATCGCGTACACGCCCGCGTCCCCGCTGCCGATCAGCGCGACGGCCTGCCCGC
>LRTP01000791.1 GCA_001550305.1 Streptomyces diastatochromogenes | reverse complement strand
CGCGCGCCCAGGTCGGCGAGGTCCCCGTCCGGCGCCGCGCCCGCCGGGAGTTCGGCGGGCGGCGCGGTCCGTACGATCTTGAACAGCCTGGGCGCGGCGATCGACACGATCACCGCGAGGCTGGAGATCTCCGCGACGCCCGCCCCGGTCAGGCCCATCCGGGGCAGCAGGATCACCGTCAGGCCGAGGACCAGGACGCACAGCAGGCCCTGCAGATAGGCGAGTCCGGAGGTGCGGCTCTGGGCGCGCAGCACCGCGAAGTACGTCTCCATGACGACCCGCAGCAGCGCGCCGACCGCGAACCAGCGCAGCAGCGGGGTCGCCGCGTGCGCGTAGCCGTCGCCGAAGACGTGCAGGATGAACGGCGCACCGACGAACAGCAGTCCGCACACCGGCAGCATGATCCGGGCCATCCGCTTGATCGCGGCCCGGGTGTTCGCGGCGAGCCGCGCGGGATCGTGCGAGCCCTCGACGGTCAGCGAGGCGCCCATGTTGATGGCGAGCAGGTTGACCGTGCCGCCGATCGTCGTGGTGATGTAGAAGTACGCGTTGTCGGAGGAACTGACCTGCGAGGCGACGATCACCGGGACGAGATAGACCACGGCGAGCGAGAAGAGCGACCCGGTGTAGTCGCCGGCGAGGAAGCGTCCGACCTCCTTGAGCGTGGGCGGTTTCGCGCGCTCCTCTGTCGCCTTGATGTGCCGGGGGACCAGCCGCCGGAAGACCAGCAGGCCGAGCGGTACCACCGACAGGGCGATCGCGGCGACCCAGGAGACGAAGACGCCCGTCGTCGGGATCGCGGCGGCGAGTCCGACCAGCAGTGCCAGCTTCACCGCGGAGAACACGGTGTTGCCCACCGGCACCCAGAGCGCGCTGCGCAGTCCGGTCAGCACGCCGTCCTGCAGGGTCAGCAGCGACCAGGCGACGACGGCCAGGATGAAGCCGAGGCCGTTGAGCGGGCCGTGCAGGAAGCGGTACGAGGGTCCCCATGCGTTCAGCGTCAGCAGGAAGACCACGGCGGCCAGCGCCACGACCACCGAACTTCCCGCGTACGTACGGAAGATGAGGCGTCCGGTGGCGCGGCCCGCGACGGGGATGAAGCGGGCCAGGGCGCCGGTCAGGGTCACCGCGGTCAGGCCCGCGAGGAGCTTCATCGCGGCGATCGCGGCGGAGCCCTGGCCGACCGCGGTGTCGGAGTAGTAGCGGGCGGCGACCAGCCAGTAGCCGAGCCCGAGCACCGCGGAGATCCCGGTGTTGAGCATCAGGGCGTAGGCGTTGCGGAAGAGTTGGTTGCCTCCTCCGCCGCCGTCCTTGCGGCCCCGGCCGGGCAGGCGGAGGCGGCGCCCGGGCCGCTGCTCGGGCGCCTCGGCGGTGGGCGATGAAGCCTGGGCTGTGGTCGTCGTGTCAGACACGGGAACGGATGGCCTTCCGCCGGACCTGTCGTGCTCTTCGGACCATGGCGTACCCCTTGGTGAGGGCGCGGTCCCGGACGAAATTGCGGGCGATCGCGCGGCCCTCGACGAGCCGCTCGAACTCCTCGATACCGGTGCCGCGGCGCACGGTCACGCGTTGCAGGGCGTACGGGCCCTGGCGGCGGCGCGCCAGGCCGTTGCCGACGGCGAGCGACTGGGCGAAGCCCGTCTCCCGCACCACCTGGCGCACCCGGCGGCTGGAGTAGCCGTAGGGGTACGCGAACGAGGCCGGGCGGCTGCCCAGCTCGTCGGCGATGATCTCCTTGCAGCGCAGCACCTCGAACCGCAGCGCGTCGTCGGAGAGCTGGTCCAGCTGCGGGTGGGTGTGGCTGTGCCCGCCGATCTCGACCTGCTCGGCGGCGAGTTCGCGCACCTGAGCCCAGCTCAGCATGGCGTCGAGGCCGCCTCCGGTGTCGTACGCGCCCTTGATCCACCCCGTCGAGACGAACAGCGTGGCGGCGAAGCCGTGCTTGGCCAGCACGGGCAGCCCGTGCCGGTGCACGCCCTCGTAACCGTCGTCGAAGGTGATCAGCACGGGTCGCTCAGGCAGCGGTCCGCCCGACCGCCAACGCGCCGCCAGCGCCGCCGTGTCGACCGGGGTGAACCCCTGGTCCCCGAGCAGTGCCATCTGCTCGGCGAACGCCTCGGGCCCCACGGACAGCTCACGCGTCGCGTCATTGGGCGCGGCGGCGATGGAGTGGTACATGAGGATCGGTACGGGAGTGTCCTTCACCGGCCCGCACCTCCCTCGTGCACCCGGCCCGCCGCCGCGACCGTGGCGGTGTCCGGCGCGCGGCGTCCGCGTGCGGTGGCGGCC
>LRTP01000790.1 GCA_001550305.1 Streptomyces diastatochromogenes | reverse complement strand
GCGAAGAAGCAGGAAGCCACGGAATCCACACCGGAACTCGTGCCGCCCAGCGGCACAGCACCCGGTGAGGAAGGCCAGAATCTCCCTGCTTCAGCAGGGAGAGCAAGTCAATTGGCCGCCGCCGACACCCAAGGGCGCCTCACTCTGTGGGACGCGGGCGGGCAGCAGCGGATCGCCGTCCTGGCAGCCGCCGACTCCACCGTCGAGCGGCCCGCCCTGGCCTTCTCGGCCGACGGCTCGCTGCTGGCCGCGAGCCGGGCCGACGGCTCGGTCCGCGTGTGGGAGACGGCGTCCCCGCGACTGGAGGGCGCGACCCTGCCGACCGGCGACGGGCCGGTCCTCGCGATCGGATTCACTCAGAGAGCAATGGAGTTGCACGTCGCAACAGCTCATCTTCCCTTGCGTACAGTGCAGTTGATGCCGGAACGTGCGGCGGGCGAGGTGTGCGCCCGGGCGGGGGGCGGGGCGACCCGGGCCGAGTGGCGCAGATATCTGCCCGACGTGCCCTACCGGCGGACGTGTTGAGGGAGGTCGGCGGCCCCGGCCTTGACTTCGAGGGCGCTTCAAGTGATGTACTCCCGCTCGTTGTCGTACACATACGGGGGGATCCATGGCCGACTCACCTGTCGCACTCATCACCGGTGGTGGAAGCGGTATCGGTGCCGCGGTCGCGCGGCGACTGCTCGACGCCGGCCACCGGGTCACGGTCACCGGCCGCGGCGAGGAGCGGCTGCGCGCCTTCGCCGAGGAACTCGGGCGTCCGCAGGGTTTGTTGACGGTCGTCGGGAACGCGGCCGAGTACGACCAGGTGCGCGCCGCGGTCGAGCTGACGCTCAAGGAGTTCGGCCGCCTCGACACCGTCGTCGCCAACGCGGGATTCGCCACGCACGACACCGTCGCCGGCGGTGACCCGGCCGGCTGGTCCGAGATGGTGCTGACCAATGTGCTCGGTCCCGCGCTGCTGATCAGGGCCTCCATCGACGCCCTGAAGGAGACGCGGGGCCGGATCGTGCTGGTCGGAAGTGTGGCGGGCCACGTCCACACCCCCGGCAACATCTACGGGGCCACCAAGTGGGCCGTGACCGGGCTCGCCGAGAACGCCCGCCGCGAGGTGACCGAGTTCGGTGTCGGCGTGACCCTGATCTCGCCGGGCCGGGTGGAGACCCCGTTCTGGGACAGCTACGGGAGTCTGCCACCCGGTCATCTGCTGACGGCGGACCAGCTCGCCGAGTCGATCGTCTGGGCGATCGGACAGCCTTCCGGCGTCGATGTGAACACCGTGGTGGTACGTCCGATCGGCCAGCCCAACTGACGTCGGACCCGCGGGCGCCTGGGTTGTCGCGTCAACCTCGGTCGTTGCGGAAGCCTCAGTTGTTCTGCAGGAACTGCTTCGCCAACGAGTCCCCGAGCGACACCGCCGCACTGTGACTCTCGATCGGCGACACCTGGGAGTTCTTGAACAGGATGTAGGTCACGCCGGAGTCGGCCCCGCCCGTGGCGGGGTCGGGGTCGATGCCGAGGGCCTTCGCCGTGGCGTACGACGCCTCGCCGATGATCTTCGTGGGCCCGGTGTCGCCGACCACCGCGTACTCGACCTTGTTGTTGTAGATCACGGCGACGACACCACCGCCCTTGATGCCGTAGCTCGTGTACTTCCAGATGCTGCTGGTGCTGGGCACGACGACATACGGCAGTGACTCGGCGCGCAGTGGCTTCCCGTCGGACTGGTGGAACGCCGTGTCGTTCTGGAACCAGGGGTCGGCGTTGCCGTTGCACTTGCCGGTGACCTGACCGTCGCAGTCGATGTCCATGTCGGCCTTCCAGAACACCGCGCCGTTCTTGCCGCACACGGGGATGGTGGCCGAGGTCTCGTCGTCGGTCTTGTACTTGCCGTTCGAAATCTGCGAACAGGACGTCACCTTGGCGAGCAGGTCGGCCGCGCTGACCGAACCCTCCTGGGCGGAACGGGGAGTGACGGAGCCCGTCGCGCTGGCCGGGAGTGCCGCGGTGGCGAGGAGCGCGGCACCGGCGACGGCCGCGAGGGTCAGTGTTCGAGAGCGCACTGTGGGGGACCCTTCTGTTAGGAAAGTTTCCTTACCGGGTTGCGCTACAAGGTGGCCCTCTTGCATGACCGCGTCAAGCCCTCCGACGGAGTTGGTCCGGTCCAGGGGTTGAAATCGGCGTGGGGGCGTGTCGATGCGTGTCGACGCGGGTGGGGGAAGTCGATGTGTGTGGGGGAAGCCGATGTGTGCGTGGGGGGAGAGAGACGCCGCCGGCCCGGACGCGCGGTGCGCGTC
>LRTP01000789.1 GCA_001550305.1 Streptomyces diastatochromogenes | reverse complement strand
CTCGGCTTCTTCGACAACATCTCACTCGACGACGACCGCCACCTGCTGCCCACCATCACGGCCCCCACCCTGGTGATGAGCAGCACGATCGGCCAAGAGGTACCTGCGAGCGTCTCCCTCTACCTCCGCCGAACCATCCCACATGCGCGTCTGGCCGAGCTCCCCGGCGCTGACCACTTCGCCTTCGCCACGCGCCCTGACCTCGTCAACTCCCTATTGCTCTCTTTCATCGACGATCGCCCGTACCCGGCCGATGATCAGTGACCGCTGGTCCGCCTGCGGTCTTCGTCGAGGTCGGCTCCGCGGAGGCCGCAACGAGGATCTTGCCTCCTGTCTGTGGGTTTGCGGCGTGCATGCCGAACTCCACGTCCGGGCCGGCGGTTTCCACATCTTCGACGGCATGCCACCCCGCTGCTGCCCTCTCGGCGCCGGATCTTGCCGCCCGCTCCGTCTGGGGGCGTCGCAACCTGGGTGTCTGATTTCCGGACACTCGCCGATGCCCCAGGCCCGCCTACGAGTGTCGGGCCGAACCAGTATCCCCGCCGACCTCCAAGAACGGACTTCTCATGACGATGGCCTATCTGGCGCAGCCCGAGCAGCAGCAGAAGCTCGAATGGCTCGACGGGGGAACGTTCTCCGTGCTGCTCGACAAGGAAGCCACCGAGGGCAAGCTGACCGTGGGACGCTTCGACGTCGCCAAGGGCGAAGCCCCGCCGTTGCACCTGCACACCCGCGAGGACGAGGTGTTCATGCTGATCAAGGGCACGGCCCTGGTCTGGTCCGGGGAGGAGGAACACGAACTGCGCGAGGGCGGGATCGTGTACCTGCCCCGCAACGTCCCGCACGCCTACCGCATCACCTCCGACCGCGCAGACCTCCTGATGATCGCCACACCCGGCGGCATCGAGGGCATGTTCCGCCACGCCGGACGCGACCTCGCCACCCCACGCCCCGACGGCTTCGAGATCCCCAAGTCCCTTCTGGCGGAAGCATCCGAACTCTACGGCGGCGTCATCCTCGGCCCGCCACGCTGAACCGCTCACTGACCCAAGTACCCGTGCCGGAACAGCGCCCCCCTGGCTGCCGCCCGGTCTCGAAGGCACTGCCTCCGAGGCGACGGCGGGCCCGTTTTCCTTCCCCCTTCCGACCACCGCGGCCGACGTCGAGCAAGCGCCGGTCACTCAGGAGACTTTCATGCCCCTCCCTGTCCTGTTCGGCGCAAACGTAGAGCCAAGTGCCCTCCCCGTCGGCCGCTCCAGTGAGCAGGCACTACTCATCGACAGTCTCGGTCTTGACCTTCTCACCATCCAGGACCATCCGTATCAAGCGGCGTTCGACGACACCTGGACACTGCTCACCTTCCTGGCCGCGCGGACGCGACATGTCACGCTCGTCCCGACGGTCAGTTCCCTGCCGTTGCGTCCGCCGGCGGTGCTGGCGAAGGCTGTGGCGACCTTGGACAGGCTGACCGGCTCCCGGGTCCAGCTCGGCCTGGGTGCCGGCGCTTTCTGGGAAGCCATCGAGGCCATGGGCGGTTCCCGTCGCACGCCCAGAGAGGCCGTCGACGCACTTGAAGAGGCGATCACCGTTATCCGGGCCATGTGGAGTGGCGAGCGCAGTGTGCGGACGCACGGCGCGCACTACTCGCTGGCCGGCGTCCACCCCGGTCCGGCGCCGAGCCCCGGTCTGGGGCTGTGGCTGGGCTCGTACGGGCCCCGCACGCTGGCGCTGACCGGTGCGAAGGCGGACGGCTGGCTTCCCTCGCATGCCTACCTCGGACTCGACGCACTGCCCACGGCTGTCCGCCGCATCGACGACGCAGCTCTGGCGGCGGGCCGCGATCCGGACACGATCCGCCGGGTCTACAACATCGCCGGTGTCATCCAACCGGAGTCGGCCGGCCCGTTCCAGGGGCCCGCCGCCCAGTGGGCCGAGCACCTTGTCGCGCTCGTGCGCACCGTCGGGATGAACGGTTTCGTCATCTGGCCCGAACGAGACCACACCCGACAGATCAGCGCGTTTGCCGCCGAAGTCGTACCCGCAGTCCGCGAAGCCCTCGCACGCAAGACCTGACCACTGCGTGCGCTCGGGCCGGGTACTACAGCCGGAGATCTTGAGGGTCGGTGATCGGCGGGATCGGCCGGTGGTGTTCCCGGGGCCGCAGGCGGGGCGGTAGCGGGTCGCCGCGGCGTCGGTAGTGGCTGACCATGGCGCGGGTCTGGTGCAGGCGGCGCCACAATTCGCAGGTCAGGATGGTCTCGGTGGGGTGGTGGGGGTTGAGCCGGGTGGCGGCGAGACAGTGCC
>LRTP01000079.1 GCA_001550305.1 Streptomyces diastatochromogenes | reverse complement strand
CCTCACCCCCACCCCGTGCCCCACCCCGTGCCTCATCCCCACCCTCATCCCCACCCTCACCCCGTGCCTCACCCTCACCCCCACCCCGTGCACCCCGTACACCCCAAGCCGGGTGGGGTTCCGATCGACAACGGGCCCGTTCTGCAGGGCATCCCTGGTGAGTGAGCCGGGGCCCGAACCCTGGTGGCCCCGAGATGCAAGGTTGGGCCGTCTCCTAAGCGCGTTCCTCTCCGGCCCGCACCCGGCTGTCCGCCGCCCGTCGGCGAGCGTCACGACCTTGTGCCGCTGCGTGAGGTATCCAAGATCAGCTACGCGGGAATCGGGCCGAAAGGCGCGCTGAACACGGGTGATGGGCACGGCACCGGTGCCGTGCCCATCACCCCCTTCTGGGGGCGCAGGGGCCATCACATCCCACGTGATCAGGCCCTTCGCATCAGCCTCAGTCTGCAACCGCTCGAAGATCTGCTTCCAGCTGCTGCTCCGCTGCCAGCGCTGAAACAGGTCATGGACCCTGGTTCAGAGAACGCGACTTCCACGACGGCCAGCCCCGGGCTCGGCCACATGCGCGTCCTTGATCTGCCTCATGTCTGGCACGACGTGGCGACACCCCGGGAGGTTCTCCCGCCCGGGCGGTTTCACCCGACCGGTGCGCAGCTACGCGCGTGTGCTGATGTAGCACACGGCCGGACCCCACTGCTCCATCACGGGCGCCATGCACCACTGGCACAGCGGACTGCCGCCACTGCCGTACTTGTGTGTCTTGCGCTGGCATCCGGCGCAGAGGCCGACCCGGTCACCGGGGCAGGTCAGCGCGGACGGGTCGGGCTCCGTGATCGGAGGTACGGGAGTTGTCATCATGGATCCTGTTCTGGGTGACGATTTCCGGTCACCTCACCCACAGAATATCGGCCTGGCTGGCACTGTTGTTCGATCCCCGCGCGCAGGTCACCACCCCGTGCGGGCGCGGTCGGGGGTGTGGCATCGGGCAAGGGCCGCAAGCGGTGGACCATGCGCTGGAAGGCACCCCTGAACGCGTTCCAGATCGCCTTCGAGGGCCGTCTGACCCCGAGCAACAACTGACCTTCAACAACCAAGATCAGCCGTTAAATTGACACACCCGCCACCCAACGACACTCTCTTCTTCCAGCCCGACGGCAACCTCGTCCTCTACGACGCCGACGGCACCGTCCTGTGGTCCAGCGGCACCGACAACTGACGCAGCCCCCACATCCGGCGGGGCCGGGCCGAGAGGCCCGGCCCCG
>LRTP01000788.1 GCA_001550305.1 Streptomyces diastatochromogenes | reverse complement strand
AGCAGCTCGCTCCCCGACCCTCGCCGTCAATCGGACATTCAGGAAATTCAGCTCGCGGGCACGGTCTCCGGCTCTCCGGTGCCTTCGGAAGCCTGGCCCACGACATCACCCGGAGTGTTGGAAACGGAGGCATCCGCTCCAGACTTCTCGACGGCGGGCCAGCCACCCCTCGGCGGCACGGCCACACCACGCCACCAGGGCTCGGCCGGGACGGTCTCGGCGGTGGGCTCGAAGGGCTGGCCGGGGCGGGGCAGCGCGACACGGGCGCCCACCGCGTGCGCGGCAGCCATCGTGCCCTCGCCGGGCTCCACCCACGGATGGGTCGCCAGGTTGAACGTGGCCCAGTGGATGGGCAGCATCACGCCGGTGGGGCGCCCGCCCTGGAGGTCCAGGTGGGTGCGCATGCCCTCCTCGGGCGTCATGTGGATGTCGGGCCAGAACTCGCTGTACGCCCCGATCTGGATCATCGTGATGTCGAACGGGCCGTGCTCGGCGCCGATGTCCTTGAAGCCCTCGAAGTAACCGGTGTCCCCGCTGTGGTAGATCCGGTGCTCGCCACCCGTCACCACCCAGGAGGCCCAGAGCGTGTGCTGGGTGTTGCGCAGACCGCGGCCGCAGAAGTGCCGGGCGGGTGTCGCGGTCAGGGAGATGCCGCCGACCTTGGTGCTCTCGTTCCAGTCCAGCTCGCGCACGCGGTCGGGCGAGACGCCCCAGTGCTCCAGGTGGGCGCCGACGCCGAGCGGCACCGCGAAGACCGTGTCCGTGTCGGCCAGGGCCTTGATGGTGGGCAGGTCGAGGTGGTCGTAGTGGTCGTGCGAGATGACGACGACGTCGACCGGGCCGAGCGCGGCCAGCGGCAGGGGCACCGGGTGCAGCCGCTTGGGCCCGACGAAGTTGAAGGGGGAACAGCGCTCGCCCCATACGGGGTCGAACAGCACCCGGTGCCCGTCTATCTCGGCGAGCACGCTGGAGTGCCCCATCCAGGTGATCCGCAACCCGCTCGCCGCGGGCTTGGCGAGGTCGGCGAGCGTGGTCGGGTACACCGGCACCGTGCCCGCCGGGGCGCGGTGGGCGCGCTCCTCCTTGCGGAAGAAGACCTTCGCGAACTCGAGCATGGAGCCGTCGGGGCGGGTCCGGGCACTCACCGGGTTCTGGAAGACACCGTCCGCGAAATTCGGCGATCTGCGGATGCGCTCCATGCGCTCACCGCCGGGGTCCGCGCCGAAGGCGGCGGGCTGCAACGCGCGGAGCCCGGAGCTCAACGTACGGAAACCGGTCACGGTACCTCCAAGTGGAGTCGGTCAGGCCTCCCATTATGGTCGGCCCCTCTGACAGCGCCGGGTCGACGGTGTCACAGCGCGATGTCCCCGGTACACACCGCGAGGTCCGGACCCTGGTACGCCCCGCCTGGGGACACGCCTGGGGCCCGAACTCACATCAGGTGGCCCCATGGCCCGCGTTTCCCCAACCCCGCGGCGCACGGTCTTCTTCCGCCTCATGGGGTGGTGCTCGAAGCGCGCCTACGGAAAGGTCCTCGACCCCGGCCGGGCACTCGCCCACAATCCACGCGTCCCGCGGTCCGATCCGGCCTTCGCCTGGCGGTGCGCCTCAGGCCCACTACTGATGATCCGTTCAGTAAATTGACAGACTTCGGAGTCGCTCCCGATACTGAATGGCGATTCAGTAAAGACACCGGTGGGTCTTCGGTCGCGCCGCTCGTCCCGCACCTGGAGGCACCATGGAGGCCGACCCGCGCACCGATCTGCGCACCGACGCGCGCACCGGTGTGCTCACCGGTGGCGAGGCGCTCGTCCGGGCGCTCGCCGCGCATGACGTGACGCAGGCGTTCGGCATTCCCGGCACGCACAACCTGGAGATCTACCGGCACCTGGCGGCGTACGGCGTCCGGCACGCGACCCCGCGCCACGAACAGGGCGCCGGGTACGCCGCCGACGGGTACGCGCGCGTGACGGGGCGCCCCGGTGTCGTGATCACGACCACCGGTCCCGCGCTCCTCAACGTCACGGCCGCCGTCGGGCAGGCCTACTCGGACAGCGTGCCCCTGCTGGTCGTCTCCCCCGGTATGCCGCTGCGCCACCCCCGGCTGTCGACCGGGCTGCTGCACGAGATGCGCAGCCAGACCGAGGCGCTGCGGGGCGTCGCCGCGTTCAGCCACCGGGTCTCCTCGGTGGCCGAGATCGGCGCCGCCGTGGCACGCGCGTTCACCCTCTTCCGTACGCGGCGACCGCGGCCGGTGCACATCGAGGTGCCGCTGGACCTGCTGACGGCGGCCGAGTCCGCCGGGCCGGTGCGGCTCGCCCCGGCCAC
>LRTP01000787.1 GCA_001550305.1 Streptomyces diastatochromogenes | reverse complement strand
CCCGGCCCGCCGTACCGAGCGGAGCCGGCGACACCCTGCGCGGCACCGCCTCCGGTGAACTGCGCAGGGCCGTCGAGGAGTTGGCCGCGGCCCGGCACACCACGCCCTTCGGGGTCGCGGCCACCGCGCTCGGCGTGCTGGTCGCCCGCCGGTCCGGGGTGCGGGACATCGTGATGGGCACGCCGTACGCCCACCGCGAGCGCAGCGCGTTCGAGTCGATGGTGGCGCTGACGTCGACCGGCGTGGTCGTGCGGGTGACGCCCGACCCGGACGAGACGCGCGGCGCCCTCGTGGAGCGCACCGGCGCCGGCGCCCTGGAGGCGACGGCCCATGTCCTGCCGACCGCGCGGATCGTGCGCGCCCTGCGCGAGAGCGGTGCCCGCGCGGTGCCCGAGCGCTTTCCGCTGACCATCGCCTTCCAGAACTCCCTGGACACGGACATCGAGATCCCCGGACTCGACGTCGAGGTCGACGACCTCGCCCCGCCCGTGTCCCGCGGTGACCTCTCCTTCGGTCTCGCCCCGCGCCGCGACCCGGCCAAGGGCTACCGCACCTTCCTGGAGTACTCCGCCGATCTGTGGGACCCCGCCACGGCTCAGGAGCTGCTCGACGACTGGCAGGCCGTCCTCGCCGAACTGTGCACTCGGCCGGACGCGCCCGTCGCTTCACTCCTCAACCCTCTCCAGCCCCTCCGAAAGGCGTGAGCGCCCATGTCCCCCACACATGACCGCAGTCACAGCGACGATCTGCTCTCCTTCATCCGCTCCAGCCCCTCGCCCTACCACGTGGTCGCGAACGCGGCCCAGCGCCTGGAGAAGGCGGGCTTCCAGGAGCTGCGCGAGACGGACGACTGGACGGCCGGTGCCGAGGGCGGCCGGTACGTCGTCCGCGCCGGAGCGCTGCTCGCCTGGTACGTCCCCGCGGGCGCCCCGGCCCGCACCCCGTTCCGGATCGTCGGAGCCCACACCGACTCCCCGAACCTGCGGATCAAGCCCGAGCCCGACACCGGCTCCGCGGGCTGGCGGCAGATCGCCGTGGAGATCTACGGCGGCGTCCCCCACAACACCTGGCTCGACCGCGACCTCGGCATCTCGGGCCGGCTGACGCTGCGCGACGGATCCAGCCGCCTCGTCTGCGTCGACCAGCCGCTGCTGCGCGTACCCCAGCTCGCCATCCACCTCGACCGCGGCGTCAACGAAGGTGTCGTGCTCGACGCGCAGCTGCACATGACCCCGCTGTGGGGCCTCGGTCCCACCCGGCCCGGCGCCCTGCTCGCCCGGGTCGCCGCCGAGGCGGACACCGACGCCGCCGAGGTCCTCGGCTGGGACCTGATGCTGCACGACATCCAGCCACCCGGCTACCTCGGCGCCGACGAGGAGTTCCTCGTCTCACCGCGTCTGGACAACCAGATCTCCGTGCACGCGGGCGTCACCGCGCTGGTCTCCGCCGCCACCGCCGCCCGGCCGCCCGCCCACATCCCGGTGCTCGCCGCCTTCGACCACGAAGAGGTCGGCAGCGGCTCCCAGTCGGGCGCCCAGGGCCCCCTGCTGGAGCGGGTGCTCGGCCGGTCCGTCGCCGCGCGCGGCGGCAGCGCCGAGGACTTCAACCGGGCCCTCGCCGGCGCCTTCTGCGTCTCCGCCGACATGTCGCACGCCGTGCACCCCAACTACGCCGAACGCCACGACCCGGACCACCACCCCCTCCCCAACGGCGGCCCCGTCGTCAAGGTCAACGTCAACCAGCGGTACGCCACCGACGGCACCGGGGTCGCCGCCTTCGCCGCGGCCTGCGAGCGCGCCGAGGTGCCCTGGCAGCCGTTCGTCTCCCACAACGCCATGCCGTGCGGCACCTCGATCGGCCCGATCACCGCGGCCCGGCTGGGAGTCGCCACCGTCGACGTGGGCGTACCGGGGCTGTCGATGCACTCCGCGCGGGAGCTGTGCGGGGCGCAGGACCCCGGCCTGCTGGCCCGGGTCCTCACCGAGTTCGTCACCACGGGCTGAGCCCCGGCCCCTTTGTATCCGGAACCGAGACTCGGGAGCGATGTCAGCAGTGGAAGAGACCCACCTCGTCTGTCTGCCCTTCGCCGGGGCGGGCGCGTCCTTCTTCAAGCCGTGGCAGGACCGGGCACCGGCGGGCCTGCGCGTCCTGCCGGTGCAACTGCCCGGCCGCGAGGAGCGGTTCGTGGAGGAGCCCCACACGGACGCGGTGCGGGCGGCCGCCGAGGCGCACGCCCAGGTGACCCGGCAGCTCCCGGAGGGCGCGCGGGTGGTGGTGTTCGGGCACAGCCTCGGCGCGGTGCTCGGCTTCGAGCTGGCGCACCGGCTGGAGGGTGA
>LRTP01000786.1 GCA_001550305.1 Streptomyces diastatochromogenes | reverse complement strand
GGCGCGTCACGCTCGCCGTGCCCGCCGACGAGACCCGCGCGCACCGGGAGGCGTACGAGCAGGCGCTGCGCCTCAAGCGGCAGGCACCCGTCCCCCACCAGGAGCCCGGGACACCGGCCGGGCGCAGCAGCGACGGCCAGGTGCTGTGCCCGTACTGCCTGGAGCACATCCAGCTCGACCTCGCCCAGCTCTTCGTCACCGACAGCAGGATGCAGTACAAGCCGCTGGACGTCTCGACGATCGGCAACGCCCTGCGCCGCCAGGACGTCATGCGCGGTGCCGTCCAGAAGTGCACCGCGGACCGGGACTTCCCCGAGCACTTCATCCCGGTGCCCTACCTCACCTACGGCCGCCCCCTGACCGTCGCGATGGTCGGCCAGTCGTCCACCGGCAAGAGCCATCTGCTGACCCAGATGATCGCGGAGATCACCGACGGCGGCCTGGAGCCGTTCGGCCTGAAGTGGCAGTCGGTCAACCCGGAGCAGCACGCGCGGTTCGTACGGGAACGGGTGCAGCCGCTGCGCAACGGCAAGGTCCTCGACCACACCGGTGCCCTCGGCCTGGACGGCTTCGCGCGCTTCGTGGAGTCCCTCCTCATCACCGACGCCCACGGGCAGGTACGTCCGGTCGCCTTCTTCGACCTCGGCGGCGAGGACCTCGTACGGACCGACGCCGCGCTGCGCTTCCTGCTCGGGATCGACGCCCTGATCTTCGTCGTCGACCCGGCGCTGGCCCTTCCGCTGCCCCATCTGGACCACGCCAGGGAACGCTGGGGTGTCGAGGTGAACCGGGACGGCGACCTCGCCTTCGGCACCGTCCTCGACCGGCTGCCGAAGAACGGACCGTATCTGGACGTGGCCGCCGCGATGGTGCTCGGCAAGGCGGACCTCCTGCGGTTCCAGCCGCCCGTCGACCGGTGGCTGGGCCGGGCACCGGCCACCTCGCTCGACCCCGAACGGACGCGTGAGGAGAGCCGGGACGTGTACGGGCTGCTGCGACAGCACGCCGGCCCGGCCTGGCTGCGCCCCTTCGACGCGATCCGCCGGTGCACCCTGCATGTCGCGTCGGCCACCGGCGGCCAGGAGGAACAGGGCCGCTATCCGGCGGGGGCGGGGCCCCGGCGGGTGCTGGAGCCGCTGCTGGCGCTGCTGGCGCTGCACGGGATGGTCGAAGTACCGGGCGGCGCCGAGGCGTTCGCCGTGGGAGAGGCGCCCGCGTTCGAGGCGGTGCCGTCGGCGAGGGCCGGACGAACCGGGGGAGCGGTGGGAGCCGCGGGATCCGCGCGAGGTGAGGCGAAGTGAGCGACTTCCAGGATCGAGTGGGCGACTTCCGGGAGCGGAGGAGTCCGGCCGCCCACGGGGAGCAGGCCGGCGCGCACGGGCCGGGCGGTGGCGGCACCGGGGGCTCGGTGCACCAGGTCGTCTTCCGTTGGGACGGCAACCAGGGCCGCCAGGGCACCGGCATGAAGGCCGTCGCGCACTCCTGTCCGGCCGAACGCGCCGAGGAACTGGGCCGGGAACTGGGCCCGCTGCTGTGGGTGTCCGGTACGGCCGCCGCACGGCAGAGCGTCGTACGCACCCTGTCCCGCGACGGCGACGTCATGCTCGTCCAGCGCTGGCCCACCACCGACCGCGGCGGCCGGCCCAGCACGATCAGCCATGTCCTGATCGGTGACCCCGGAACTCTGAAGATCCGCCAGTGCCTCGGCCTCTCCTACGGCGGCTGGGGCGGCCGGGAGTCCGCCGAGCAGGCCTCCGGACGCCTGCGCGTGATCGAGTGCGCCCAGCTCGACGCGATGGCGCGCAAGCGGCTCCCGGCCATGCTGGAGCTGCTGCCGGCGGTCAAGCACGCGCTGATCCTGGTCGCCGCGGAGTGGCTGCGCGATCCGGCGCAGCGGGTGTCGCTGCTCGCGGAGGAGAAGGGGCAGCCCGGCTGGCCGGAGCAGGACACCGTGCCGGTGGCGTATCTGGGGCTGTTCCTGCTCTTCGGGCGCTGGCTGGGGCAGGAGTGGACGTTCGCGACCCACGACACGGTGGACACCCATCAGCTGCGTCTGACGTGCGTCCCGCACTGGGAGCCGGACGCGGGCGGGGCCGGTCCACTGGCCCGGGTCACGGGCCGTCGGGTCACCCCCCGGTTCGAGCACAAGGCGGCCGCCCGACTGGTGGACCACCTCCTCGACCGCCTCCGCGCGCATCCCGACGCCACCGCCGGGGTGCCCCAGCTGGTCGATGAGCTCGCCGGCGGCGCGGGGCTGGAGTGGGCGCGGCGGCGCGTCCTGCTGCACGAGATCCTCAGCACCGACCGCCGGACCGGCAAGCGCACCGACGCGCCCGCGCCC
>LRTP01000785.1 GCA_001550305.1 Streptomyces diastatochromogenes | reverse complement strand
GCCCGGGACCGGGAGCGCCGCCGCCGCGACCTGGCCGCGCAGATGGTACGGCGGCTGTGCGACGGGGCGGTGCGCGGCGAGGACGGCACGGTCACCTGGATCAGCCCCGTCTTCACCCCCGCGGGGTGGTCGATCAGGGTGCTGCCCGCCGACCTCTACACCGGGCAGGGCGGGGTGGCGCTGACGCTCGCGGAGTACGTGACCGAAGTGCGGGCCGGGCGGGCGGAGGAGGTGCCGGGCGTCGCCGAGACGTTCCAGGGGGCGCTGCGAGTCCTGGTCGGCACCGAGGACCGGACACCGACGCCCTCACCCGGGGCGTTCAGCGGTGCCGCGTCGCAAGTGTGGACGTGGCTGGCGCTGCACCGGGTGCTCGGTGAGGACTGGCTTCTGGAGCGGGCCGCCGAGAGGGCCCTGTTGCTCGCGGAGGGCCGACTGGTCGAGGACGACGTCGAGGTGGACCTCCTCAACGGGGCGGCAGGCGCGGTCGTTCCCCTGCTCAACCTGGCCGCGGCGACCGGGCAGGACCGCTGGCTCGGCGCCGCCGCGCACATCGGCCGCAGACTGACCGGGCTGGCCACCCTCGACGCGAGCGGCGCCCGCTGGACGACCCGGCTCAACCCCGAGGGCATCGGCGGCTTCGCCCACGGCGCCACCGGCATCGGCTGGGCGCTGACCCGGCTCGCGCTCGGCGACGCGGGTTCCGCGGCCGAACGGCGCGACTGGAACCGCCTCGCCGAGCGGGCCTTCGCCTATCAGGAGTCCCTCTACCAACCCGAGCACGGCAACTGGCTCGATGTCCGCATCGGCGCCGAGGAGGACTTCTTCACCAGCTGGTGCCACGGCAGCGCGGGGGTGGGCATCGGCATGCTCGACCTCCACCGGCGCACGGGCGATCCCGCCCACCTCGACATGGCCCGTCGGGCCGCACGTGCCTGCGCCGCCGAGGGCTTCGGCTGGAGCCATACCCTGTGCCACGGCGACCTCGGCCTCTGGGAATTCCTCACGTCCATGGACTTCGGCGACCCCTCCGACCTCGACGCCGAAATCCTCACCGGCCTCGAGCAACGCGGCCCGGTCGGCGGCCTGGCCCGCGAGGCGTTCTCGCCCAGCCTCATGTCCGGCCTCTCAGGAGTACTTCACACCCTCCTGCGCATGCACCCCGCGGCCACCCTGCCGAATCCCCTCCTCCTCGACTGATCCGACCTCGGGCGTAGCAACGGAGGTGGTCGCGCTCCGTATCCGACCTCGCGGCCACCGTGGTGGCCGCGACGCCGGACGGGCAGCGTCAGCCGCCTGGTCGCATGCGGTGGGCAGCCGGGTGGCAGCCCTGCCGACCCCGCGCCGACGCCGGTGCGGGGGCGGTCCCGTCGACACGCGGTCCGGCGCGTGCGGGACGCGCTGGGCAGTCCTGCCGGCGCATTGCCGAGAGTTCTTGGCTGCGCTCGCAAGCTGTCCTGGGGCGGTGCACTGTGGAACATGTGGGGATCTGGAATCGCTCTGCCGGCTTCGGCCCGGGGCCGTCGAAGCATGTGCTGCTGGCGATCCCCG
Organism: Streptomyces diastatochromogenes; assembly: GCA_001550305.1. Lineage (GTDB taxonomy): Bacteria > Actinomycetota > Actinomycetes > Streptomycetales > Streptomycetaceae > Streptomyces > Streptomyces mirabilis_D. The sequence continues at coordinate 25,434 of LRTP01000785.1, read as the reverse complement.
TCCTGTTGGTCGTGGTGATCACGGTCATCGACATCGTTGCCCCGGCCGACGTCCACCTGGGCCCGCTGCTGGTGATCGCGCCGGCGATCACCGCATCCTTCGCCGGTCCCCGGCTGACCGGGGCGATCGGCGTCCTGGCGCTCGCGGCCGAGGCCGGCATCGCCCTGCACGACGGCATCCTCTTCACGCGCAACGTCGTCGTGCAGATGGTCGCCCTCGCCGTACTGAGCCTTCTGATCGTGGGCTACTCCGTGGTACGCGAGCGACACGGACGGCAACTGGCCCAGGTGAGATCGGTCGCCGAGGCCGCACAGCACGTACTGCTGTGGCCGCTGCCCAGCGGGATCGGCCCCCTGCGTACGGCGTCGGTATATCTGGCCGCCGAGGACGAGGCCGAGATCGGTGGAGACCTGTACGCCGTCACCCGTACCGACGACGCCACGCGCGTGCTCATCGGAGATGTCCGGGGCAAGGGCTTGGCGGCCATCGGCGAGGCCGCCCTGCTGCTCGGCGCGTTCCGCGAAGCCTCCCATCAGCACGCCGACCTCACCGCGCTGACGGACGCGCTGGAACAGAGCGTCGGCCGCTACCACGGCGAATTCACCGCGCCGGAGGACGAGGCCGGGGCCGAGGAGCGCTTCGTCACCGCCCTGTTGCTGGAGATCCCCGACGATGCCAACCTCGTCAAAATGACCAGCTGCGGGCACCCCGCGCCCCTGCTGCTCAGCCCGGAACACTCCGTCACCGCACTGAGGCTGCACCCAGCACCCCCGCTGGGAGTCGGCGTCCTGGTCCCATCGCCGCGCACGCTGGACGTGTTCACCTTCGAAGTCGGGGAAACCCTCCTGCTCTACACCGACGGTGTCATGGAGGCGCGCAATCGGAGCGGTGACTTCTATCCGTTCGCCGAACGAGCCGCCCAGTGGACCGAGTGCGGCCCCGAACCGCTCCTGCGTCACATCCGGCGTGACCTCCTCGCCCACGTCGGTGGACGCCTAGGCGACGACGCCGCGCTCATCGCCCTTCGCCGGGGGCCCACCCACTCCGGCCGCCACCTCGCCAGGCTCATCCACGCCGAGTCCTCCAGAGGGCGGGTGCGGGACTCCCCGGAACGCAGCTTCTGAGAAAGTCGTGGCCTGGTTACCCGTGCGTCGGGGCGTGACCGTGGAGCCATCAACACGAACGGCACCGACGTGGGAAGCCTGGAACTGATCGTTGTCGTCGCCGTCGGTGTACTGGCGACGGGCCGGCTGCGGCCTTGTGACCACCCGGTTCGGCCCTCGCGTTAGCGGTTCCGACGCCCGGATCCAGGCCATCGCCTTCTGGGAAGTGGCCGGTTACCTGCTCAACAACGCGCTGTTCATCCTCGTCGGTATCCCACTGCCCGCCGCGCGGTCGGGGCATTGACCTCGCTCTCCCTGGCGCAAGCGGCGATCGCCGCCTGCGCCGTGAGCGTCGCTGTGATCGGGACACGGCTGCTGTGGTTCTACTCAGTCCCCTATACGGTCAGGTTCCTGGACCGGCGTCCTCAGCAGCGGGACCGCCGAATCACCGCCCCTCAGCGCCTGCCACGGGCATGGGCGGGGATGCGCGGAGCCATCTCGCCGGCGGCGGCGCTGACCGTGCCCGCCGTGACCGCCGAGGGACATGTCGTCGAGCAACGCGACGCCGTCGGGCCCCCGCTCCCAGGTCCATTCGACGCCGTGAGAGCGTGCGGCGCCTCGAACCCGCCCTGCTTCAGGTCGAGCGGGACACGCTCAGGGACCTGCGCGACGCCGGCCGCATCTGATCGCGTCCCGCGGCGTGGAAAGACCCAGGGCTTGGTCAGTGGACGACGTCGAGGACGTTCATCTGCAGGCCGTTGGAGTACACGGCGTGCTCGACGAGCTTGAGCTTCTGGGTGTCCTTGTCGGTGGCGGGGAACAGGCGCTTGCCCGCGCCGAGCAGCAGCGGGTGGACGAGCAGGTGGTAACGGTCGATCAGGCCGGCGTCGGCGAGGCCGTGGTTCAGGGCGACGCTGCCGTGGACGATGATCGGGCCTCCGTCGGTCTCCTTGAGGGCGGCGACCTCGTCGAGGGAGCGCAGGATGGTGGTCTCGCCCCAGTTCGAGACGAGCTTGTCCTCGGTGAGGGTGGTGGAGACGACGTACTTCGGCATGGTCTTGTAGTGGGCGAACTCGTTCATGTCCGGCCACACCGGGCTGAACGCCTCGTAGCTGGTCCGGCCCATCAGGACGGCGGTGGATTCCTGCTGTTCCCGCGCCTTGATGTCGAACGCCTCGGGGACGAACTCGACGTCCTTGAAGGTCCATCCGGAGTTGCGGTAGCCGGGTTCGCCGCCCGGGCCCTCCACGACGCCGTCGAGCGAGATGAAGGCGGAGCTGATCAGGGTACGCATGCTGGTTTCCTTAGGGGTTTCTGGTGTGCGGTTTTCGATTGCTCGCCGCCGCTTCGACCACGTTCGAGGCGGCGGCCTCCTGGTGGGGACTCGTTGCGGGCCGCCCTTCGGAGGGAGGCCGGTGCGGCGCCGTCGGTATCCGGTGCGGTCCCGTGGCGGGGCCTGGGCGCAGGCCGCGCGGACGGGTGTCCGGACGCGTCTGCGGACGTCGGTCGAGAAGCCCCTCCTGCGGGGCGGACCTGGATGCGCTCGTCGTCCGACCCGGCCGGCTCGCCGTCCAGCGGCGGCAGGCCCGCCGGTCGGCTCGGCATGCGCCCCAGCTCCTTCAGGTGGTCGTTGTCCTTCTGGCGGGGCAGCCCCGGGCGGGCGGTCGGCATGGCGGCCGGGCCGGGCTCGGCCTGGGCGCCGAGGATCCGGGCCCGTATCGGGTCCAGGGACGCCTCGGCCGCGGCGGGTTCTCGATCACGGCGTCGTCCAGCACCGCTCCAGAATCTCTCCGACAAAAAAAATTGTCAAGGCGGGAAATATTGTCGGTGGGGGATCGGCGGCGGGCAGGGCGGGCGTGGGCACCGTCGGACACTGGGAAACGGCCTGGGATCCAGACGGCGGTGGGTTCCCAACGCCTCTGCCCGCAAGTCTCACGAAGCCGGTTTCATGAGCGCTTGTGATCCACGGCTGGTGAGGTCCTCGGCTCGTGCAGCGAGGGCGGTCGGTGCCCCCTTGCGCGCGGTGTGAACCGGCAAGCGGGACCCGTTGAGTTGCTGGGGCATGCCGTGCGTTCGAGATCGGCTTGCCCGGGACCACGCCCGGGAAGTGCCACCGGTGGCCTGGGTGGATCAGCGAGAGCCGCGGCCGTAGCCGGGGCTGTTCGGTCTTCGGCGAGGCGCCGGAGGAGCTCGTCGAGTCGGGGAGGGCCGAGCGCGCCCACGCCGACCGGCTCGCACGTGGGTCGGGGACCCGCGTGCGAGCCGGCTCCCGGAACCGGTCGTCAGCCCGCGGCGGCGGTGAGCGCTTCGAGGGCGCCGGCCTGGGTACGCCAGTCGGTCTGGTTGGGGCTGGTACCGGCCCAGCGTTCGCCCAGGGCGTTGAGGGAGCTACGGTCCCGCGCCCACAGTGTGTCGGCCTGCTTCTGGACGTAACTCTGGTAGGTGCCGGAACCTGTGGCCTTCGCGAGGTCGGCGAAGTTCCGCATGAAGATGCCCTTGAACTGCTTCTGGTTGTCGTCGCAGGACGCCGAGCCGACGTCGCAGGACTCGGTGAGCACTCCGCCGGAGGTCAGCGTCGGGCTAGTGATCGCGGCGTCGGCTAGGGCGCGCGCGGTGGTCAGCAGCGAGCCGTCCCCGGTCGTCCTCCACAGTTCGGTGAAGCCGCCGATGGCCAGTCCCTGGTTGTAACTCCACACGGTGGAGCCGTTGTTGGCGCAGGCGGAGGTGAGCCCGTCGTTCACCAGACCCGAGGAGTCGATCATCCCGCTGGACCGGTACCAGGCGGCGGACGTCTTGGCCCGCTGCAGCCATACGGTGTCGCCCGGGATGCGCTGGTGCAGCGCCGTGGTCAGCCAGAGGTACTGCCCGTTCGTCACGGCGTTCTTGTAGGTGCGCTCGCGGTCCCACCACACGCCGCCCCCGCAGGTGCCGGGGTCCCAGTACTGCTGGACGTAGTCGGCGATGGTGACCGCCTCGTTCAGATAGCGGGAGTCACCGGTGTAGTCGTACGCGTCGATCCAGGCGATGGCCCACCAGCCCGAGTCGTCGATGGAACGGCTGATGAAGTCGCCCTCGATCGCGTCCGAACTGCGCACACCGGCTGCGAAGGTGCCCTTGTTCTGGTCGAAGGTGCGCGCGATGACCCAGTCGTAGTCGTGCCTGCCGGTGGCCCGGGAGGAGTCGATGAGCGCGGTGAGGGTGGCGGCGGAGTTCCACCAACTGCTCGGCCACCAGCCGTTGTAGGGGTCGTACGAGGACATCAGCGCGTCGGCCGCCGCGCGTGTCCTGGTCGGCGCGGGCCTGACCCACGCGGTGCAACTGCCCTCGTTGTGGCTCGCCTCCCGGCCGCAGGCGCGGACCGCGCCGCCGTACAGGAGCCCGCGCGGATCGCGGGTGGCGTACATCGCGGTACGGGTGCCGGTGGCACCGGACGGGGTGCTGGTGCGGCCGAGTGAGGAGCCGTCCGGCCAGGTCGAGCCGCCGTCCCAGGAGCGGTCGAGCCAGATCTCGTCGCCGCCGCCACCGGTGTCGATGCTCGCCCAGGCCATGGAGTTCTTCTGGTCGACGTGCAGCCGGATCGTGCGGCCGTAGAGAGTAGTCGACGGCGCCGGTTGGCCGTCGCCGGCCGCCTTGCCCGCGTCGGTGCCGTCGCAGAGCGTGTCGCAGACCGTGGGGTAGACCCAGTTCGTACAGCCGACCCCCGCGGCGTCTCCGCAGGCCCGCACGAGACCGCGCCGGTGGTTGCGAGGATCGGTGATGTTGTACATCAGCGTCCTGGTGCCGGTCCAGGTTCCCGGGATGCTCGCCTTGCCGAGCAGTCCTTCCCAGGTGGCGCCGCCGTCCCAGGAGCGGTCCAGCCACACCGAGTCGCCGGTCACGCCGTTGTCGATGCTCGCCCAGGCCATGTCGTCCGCGTCGGACACGTGCAGTTCGAGGCGACGGCCGTTGAGGTCCTTGTTCGGCACCGGGAAGCTCTCCTGCCGGGCCTGCGAGGGGTCCAGCGTGTCACAGGCCAGTACGCACACCTGGGTTGCGGCGGCCGCGGGCGTCGCGACCGGGACCAGTGCCACGAACGCGAGAGCGGCCGTCAGCAGGAAGCTGAGAAGCCGTGGTCTGACAACGATGTCGGAGTGGTGTGAGGGCACCGGAACTCGCCTCGATTTCAGGGTGGGGGACGCCGGTTGGGTCTCACTGGGCCGGGCGGGGGACGGGCACTGGTCCATACCTGCCCGGGAGGCAGTGAACCGGCTTGGTGGGGGACTGTCAATGTCTCCAACGGGAGTGATTCCAGGGGTGGTTCACACCGGCTGTGACGGGTTGACACCCCGCTGTGGGGCGCACATCATCGGTGGAACTTCGGCGAGGCGCCTCGCACACCCACCGCTTCATGAGTCACAGGCTTTCGTCAGCGATCGATTTGAATCGATTCAAGAACCTCGTTCCCGCATCCAGACCTGGGAGGTACCCATGCGGCGCCGCCGCCCCTCGCTGATCCGAACGCCCAGCCCAGGGCGCCTACTCGGCCTCGCCGCCGTGGTGGCCGCCGCACTGCTCATGGCTCCCGCGCCGGCCACATCGGCGGCCGCCTCGTCGACCGCAACAGGGGTCGGCAAGGCGACCCTTGACGCCCCGAACTACTCGCCGACCTCGCGCACCCTCAAGCCGACCGCGATCTATCGGACGTCCGGCAGTGTCGCGAACCCGCAGAACGTCCTCAGCGGTCAGCCGACGCGGATCTCCGGCTCGCAGTCGGCCGTCACCCTCGACTTCGGCAAAGAGGTCGGTGGCGTGACAACGTTGTCCTTCGGCAGTGCGAGCGACAGCGGCCGGCGCGTCGGCCTGGCCTTCAGCGAGTCGTCCCTGTACGTGGGCAACAACAGCGACCGCAGCAGCGGACGCGACGGCGAGGACGGGGCGCTCTACGCCACGGCCTCCGCCAACGGCACCTACACGGTGCCCACCGCTCAACAGCGGGGTGGCTTCCGCTACTTGACGGTCTTCCTGGACACCTCGGGTTGGGTGGATCTCACGGGCGTCAGCCTCAACTTCACCGCGGCTCCGGGCAAGGCCGACCCGGCCGACTACGCCAACTACTTCTCCTCCAGCGACGACCTTCTCAACCGCATCTGGTATGCCGGGGCGTACACCGTGCAGCTCAACACGATCGCCTCCCACCAGGGACGCGCCTGGCCCCCGCCGTCCTCGGCGTGGGACAACGGCGCCACCGTCGGCGTCGGTGACTCCGTCCTGGTCGACGGGGCCAAGCGCGACCGTACGGTGTGGCCCGGCGACATGGGTATCGCCGTACCCACGCAGTACGCGTACTCCAACGACCTCGTCTCGACCCGCAACGCGCTCACCACGATGTACAACGCGCAGTCGGCGGAAGGTGAAATCCCCTGGTCGGGGCCGCCGTTCAACCTCACCGGCTCGGACACGTACCACACCTGGACGCTGCTGGGGACGGCGACGTACTACACCTACTCGGCCGACCGGGCGTGGCTGGACTCCGCATGGACCGACTACAAGCGCGGGATGGCCTTCATCACCAACAAGATCGACGGCAACAACCTGCTCAACGTGACGCGCACCCAGGACTGGGCCCGGGTCGGCCAGGGCGGCGAGAACATCTCCGCCAACGCGCTGCTGTACGCCGCGCTCAAGGGCGGCGCCACCCTGGCCGCGGTCGAGGGCGACAGCGCGCTCGCCGCGAGCTGGAACGGCAAGGCGGCCGCCATCAAGACGGCGGCCAACTCCCTGCTGTGGGACGCCGCGAAGGGCATGTACAAGGACAACCCGACCAGTGGCCTGTACCCGCAGGACGGCAACTCGCTCGCCGTCTGGTACGGGTTGACCGACTCCGCGGCCAAGTCGAAGAGTGTCATCGCGGGGCTCGGGAAGAACTGGGGCATCTACGGCCCGACGACCCCCGAATGGGGCGGCAACGTGTCGCCCTTCGCCGGCGGCATGGAGCTCAACGCCCGCTTCACCGCCAATGACGACTACACCGCCCTGGACCAGATCCGCCGCACCTGGGGCCACATGCTCACCAGCGACATCGGTACCAAGAGCACCTTCTGGGAGGGCATCAAGGCCGACGGCGGCCTCGCCTACGGCGGTTCGTTCATGAGCCTGGCCCACGGCTGGTCCACCGCGCCCACCTCCACGCTCACCTTCGACGTGCTCGGCACCGCACCCGAGTCCACGACCGGCACGTACCGCTTCGTCCCGCACCCCGGCGACCTGACCAGCGCCGAGGGCCGCATCACCCTGCCCCAGGGCGCCGTCAACGCCTCCTGGACCCGCGACCCCGCCGCCGGCACATACTCGGCGCACCTCACCAGCCCGGCCGGCACCACCGGCCGCATCGGCGTCCCGAAGTTCGGCGGCGGCAACATCTCGGTGTCCGTGAACGGCACCGTCGTCTGGAGCAACGGAACGTTCACACCCACCTCGGGAATCACCGGCGCTAGCCAGGACGACACCTACGTCTACCTCACCGGCGTCGCCCCGGGCGGCTACACCGTGACCGCCACCGGACTGGGCGATCCGTCGCCGCCCGCCGATCCCGGTACCGGCGCGCTGCGGGCGGGCTTCACCCGGTGCGCGGGCGAGGGCGGCACCTGCTCCTTCAGCGGCACCCGCTCGGTGGCCTACGGGGCTGGGACCTACACGTACAAAACAGTGACCGGCAGCACCGCCTGCACCAACGACTCCTTCGGTGGCGACCCGGCGTCGAATCTCGTCAAGTCCTGCTACGTCGCCGACGCGGGCGGCCCGCCCGGATACACCGTCTGCGCGGCGGAGGGCGGCACCTGCGCCGTGCCCGGCTACAACCGTGACGTCGTCTACGGCGCCAACGGCAACTTCGCCCACCAGGTCACCAACGGGTCCGTCGCCTGCACCAACGCCCACTTCGGCGATCCCATCGACGGAGTGGCCAAGTCCTGCTACGTGGCGCCCGCAGGAGGACCGTCCGGCGGCTGGACCAAGTGTGCGGACCAGAACGGCACCTGCCCGGCCGCCGCGGGGCAGCCGGTGACATACGGCGCCTTCGGCGCGTTCACGACGATCACGGCCACCGGCGACACCCCGTGCACCGACGCCACGTTCGGGGATCCGATCCCCGGCGAGTCGAAGGCCTGCTACACCGCCAACGGCGGTCCGGTCGGCTACGCCACCTCCTGCTCCACCGAAGGCGGCACGTGCGCCTTCAGCGGACAGCAGACCGTCGCCTACGGCGCCCGGGGCCGTTTCCTCTACAAGGCGTTCACCGGAGGCACCGGCTGCACGACGGCAGCGTTCGGCACCGATCCGCTGCCGGGCGTGAGCAAAACCTGCTACCTCACCTCCTGAGCAGCGCAGCACCTCCGGCAGCCTCCGTTCCCCGCGTGTCAGGGGGCTGCCGGATCACTCCGGATGGGCCACTGCCTCCTTCTGCAGTTGCACCGCCGCCAGCAGGCTCAGTTTCGGTTCCGCCTGGCGCAGCGCCCGCACCGCCGCGACCGAGGTGATGTCCCCGGTGAAGCCGACGTCGGCCAGCCGGGAGCGGACCCAGCGGGCACGCAGCTGGGTCTCGGTGGCGGAGGCGGTGGACTCGACGAGCGCGGCAGCGCGTTCCAGGCCGAGGCGCTCTTCCGGCGAGGCCTCGGCCAGTGCCCGGCGCAGGGTCGCCGCGACCACGTCCGCGTCCCGGATGGCCAGCACGAAGTTGTTCTTCTTGCTCAGTCCCGTGATTCCTGTCATGGGGATCAGCCTGACTGCCATGTTCTCCGCGCGCCAAGCGACTTGAGGAGGCTCAGAGGGTCGGCCACTCGCCGTCGGCCCGTGCGGTCGGGGCGGCGGACCGCGCACCCGGTGCGTGCCTGCGCGCCGGGTGTGCGGTCGCCGTGGCCTTTCGTCATCGGGCGATGGGATCAGCTGCTGGGGACGGTGTCCTCGAACGTGGTGCCCGCGCTGCGGTACGCCGTCACCTTGGCGGCGACCTGCGCCGGTGTGAGGACCTGGTCCTTGACGTGCAGGACGTAGTCGACCTGTTCGTCGTACGCCCGCGCGGTGGTGCTGGTCTGGCCCGCGAGGTCGATCAGCCACTGGTTGAAGTTGATCGACATCGGCCGCTCCGGCAGGTACGCGGAGTCATGGGTGCCGAAGAGCTGTCCGTCGATGTAGTACTTGATGCTGCTGTTGTCGATGGTCAGCACCAGGTCGTGCCAGCCGTTGTAGCTCTGCCGGCCCTCGGTGTGCTGGTTGACCGCCACCCACGGGTCGGCCTGGTAGGTCTCCCAGGACGTCGTGTAGAGGATGTCGGAGGTCTCGCCCCAGCCGCCGTTGGGCAGGTACTCGAAGTCGTACTCGGAGTAGTCGTCCGCCATCGGTGCCGTGAGGTCGTTGATGGTGAAGAACGTCTGGACGAGGTGGTCGCCGTCCGGGCCGTACTTGGGCGCGTCGTTGAACTTGACCCGGGCCGCGTAGGTGCCGTTCTTGAACTTCCGTGCGCTGGTGACGACTTCGGTCTGCTTGGTGCTCTCGCCGGTGCCCGCGGTCGAGGTCTCCAGGTTCATGACGGAGTTGCCGCTCGTGGTGGCGAAGGTGACGTTCTCCGGCGCCCACGTGGCGCCGGACACGCCGGGGCCGCCGGAGGTGGAGCGCACGCTCCAGCCGTGCGCCGAGATCCTCGGGTCGTTGTAGGCGCTGTAGTTGAAGTCGTCGAACAGCGTGGCGCCGGTGGCTGGCGGGTCGGTCGGCGGGTCGGTGGGCGGGTTCGTCGGGTCGTTGCCCGCGGGGGCCTGGCCCCACAGCGTGGTGTTGGACAGCTGCGCGGTGACCTTGGACCAGTCGGCGTACGACGTCTGGGAGGCGCCGAAGGAGTAGTCGTCGCTCTGGTTCAGCGACTGCCACGTCGACTGGTAGAAGCGCAGCTGCATGTCGCCGGTGTCGGCGCCCGGCGCGAGCGTGCCGGCGCCGGAGGTGAAGCCGATCTCCAGGTAGCGGTCGGCCGTGGCGGTCGGGTTGGCGAGCGTGCCGAAGGTGCCCGTGACGTTGGCGCAGCCCTTGACGGCCCAGGAACAGGCGAAGCGATAGGACGCGCCGGCCGAGTCGGCCTTGAAGTAGTAGCGGATCTTGACGTTCGCCAGTTGCACGGTCGTGGTGCCGGTGTTCTTCACCTTGAACCAGGGTTCGGACTGGTCGGCGGTGGCTCCCGTGGCGCTCGTACGGTACTGGACGCTCAGCCCGTCGCCGGCGGCGCTCGCGGTGGCCGGGAGCGCGGTGAGCGCCGCGGCGCCCATGGCCACCGCGACGGCGGCGGACCCCGCGGCGCGTAGCCGGTTCTTCGCGAATCTCATATGTTCCCTCCGTAGACACTCCGTCCTTCAGGGCGGAGAGGACTCGGACTCCTGCGGAGCAGGGCAGGGAAAGACGATTCGCCGACAGGGCGGATCGTCGTTCACCACCAACTACCCTTAGGGAGTCACATGTTGACGTGGTATTTTGTGGGCTTATGGCCATTCACGTGAAGCGGGCGTTCAAGTACCGCTTCTGTCCGACTGATGCGCAGGCAGCGGAGCTGTCGCGCACGTTCGGGTGCGTGCGGAAGGTCTACAACATGGCGCTCGCGGCCCGTACCGAGGCGTGGGCTCGGCACGAGCGGGTCAACTACAACCAGTCCTCCGCAATGCTGACGGCCTGGAAGAAGACCGAGGAACTGGCCTTCCTCAACGAGGTGTCGTCGGTTCCGCTCCAGCAGACGCTGCGTCACCTGCAAGGGGCGTTCGTGAACTTCTTCTCCAAGCGCGCCAGGTACCCACGGTTCAAGTCGAAGCGGAAGTCCCGCGCCTCGGCGGAGTACACCAGCTCGGCGTTCACGTTCCGCGACGGCCGGTTGAAGCTCGCGAAGATGGCCGGGCCGCTGGACATCGTCTGGTCCCGCCCCCTGCCCGAGGGCAGTGTGCCGACGACCGTGACCGTGTCCCGGGACGCGGCCGGCCGCTGGTTCGTGTCGATGCTGTGCGACGACCCGACGGTGAAACCGCTCGCGGCCACGGATGCGGCGGTGGGGATCGACGTCGGCCTGGACCACCTGCTGGCCCTGTCGACCGGTGAGAAGATCGCCAACCCCCGGCACGAACGCCGCGACCGCGCCCGCCTCGCCACGGCACAGCGCCACTGTGCCCGCAAGGAGAAGGGCTCCGCGAACCGGGAGAAGGCACGCCGCACGGTCGCCAGGATCCACGCCCGGATCACGGACCGACGCAGGGACGGCCTGCACAAGCTGACCACTCGACTCGTGCGCGAGAACCAAACGCTCGTGATCGAGGACCTGACCGTGCGCAATATGGTCAGGAACCGGAAACTCGCCCGCGCCATCAGCGACGCCGCGTGGGCAGAGTTCCGGAGCCTTCTGGAGTACAAGGCCGCCTGGTACGGGCGGGACGTGGTGGTCGTGGACCGCTTCTTCCCCTCCTCCAAGTTGTGCTCCCACTGCGGTGCCTTGCAGGAGGGGATGCCGCTGAATGTCCGCACCTGGACGTGTGACTGCGGAACGGTCCACGACCGGGACGTGAACGCGGCGAAGAACCTTTTGGCCGCCGGGCTGGCGGTGTCTGTCTGTGGAGCTGGTGTAAGACCTCAACGGAGAACTCCGGGCGGGCAGTCGGCGACGAAGCAGAAAATCTCACGGCGCGAGCCGTAGGAATCCCCCTCGTTTACGAGGGGGAGGAAGTCAAGGTTGTTCCTCTCCAGAAAGGTGGGGTGATTCCCGGAACGGGACAGGGTCAGGGGTGTTGCCGGACATCGAGGGCGTCGAGCCGTACGGTGTGCTGGTCGAGGCGGGAGCGGAAGTCGGCCCACTCGGTCGCGCCGCTCCAGGCGCGGTCGGCGAGGGCACACAGCCGCGGGTAGGTCAGGTACTCGATGTGGGCGGGCGTCGTGACGAACTCGGTCCACAGCTGGGTCTGGGTGCCGAGCACCCGCCCGGCCACGTCCGGGTCCGCGTCCTCGGGTACGGGATCGTGGGCGTGGACGGCGCGCAGATCGACGACGCCTCCGGGCTGGGCCAGTGGCTCGCGCGGGTCGCCGGAACGGGCGTAGTCGAGGTAGGTGGCGCGATGGTAGGCGTTGACGACGGGGTGGCCGCGGCGGGCCGCCGTCAGCGTGTGGGCCGAGTCGCGCCAGGTCATCACGGTGAAGTCGAGGGGCAGTTCGGCGCCGGTCTCGGCCCAGCCGACCGGGCGGCGTCCGTGCCGGACAAGGAAGTCGCCGATCTGCCCGAGGAACCAGCCGTGCAGGGCCGCGGGGCCCGGCAGGCCCTGCGCCACCGCTCGTTCCCGCGCGGCGACACTGTGCGTCCACTCGGTGGTGGGGCACTCCTCACCGCCGACGTGGATGTACGGCGAGGGGAAGACGTCCATGACCTCGTCGAGGACGGTGCGGCAGAAGTCGAGGACCTCGTCGTGGACACCGAGGACGGTGTCGCACACGCCCCAGCGGGTCCAGACGTCGAGGGTGCGCTCCGGATGGTTGCCCAGGTCGGGGTAGGCGGCGAGGGCGGCGCGTACATGGCCGGGCATCTCTATCTCCGGCATGACGGCGACGCCGCGAGCGGCCGCGTACCGGACCAGGCCGACGAGTTCGTCCCGTGTGTACGCCCCGCCGTGCGGGATGCCGTCGTAGGTGTCGCTGCCGGCCGGGCCCTTCTGGGACTCGGCGCGGTGGCCGCCGACCTCGGTGAGCTTGGGCAGTGCGGCGATGGGCATGCGCCAGCCCTGGTCGTCGGTCAGGTGCAGATGGAACACGCTGATCTTGTGCAGGGCCAGCAGGTCGACGTACCGGCGCAGGTAGGAGACGGGCTGGAAGTGGCGCGCCACGTCCAGCATCGCGCCGCGCCAGGGGTGGCGGGGGACGTCGGTGATCTCGGCGCACGGCAGCAGCCATCGTGTACCGCGCTGCGGAGTGTCCAACAAAGCCTGAGGAGGCAGGAGTTGGCGGAGCGTCTGGATGCCGCGCAGTAGACCGGTCAGGTGTGCGGCGCGCAGCAGCACGGCGTGCGGGGCGACGGTGAGCCCGTACCCCTCTTCACCGAGGCCGGTGAGTCCGGGGTCGATCGTCAGGGCGAACTGGCCGTCCGGGGACGGCCGCAGGGACAGCCCGGTGGCGGGGGTGAGCAGGGTGCGCAGCAGGTCCGCGGCCGGTTCGGCGCCCGCGCCGACATGCAGCGCGGTGCCGGCGTCGAGCGTGAAGTGTCCCGGACGGGGTGCGGCCTTGGTGGGGCGGGGTACGAGGGTGAGCACGGATCGCTGTGCGGGCATGGATCAGCTCCGGGACGGGGTCGCGTGGGGGTGGGGTGTGAGGTCAGCCCTTGACTGCGCCGGCCGCGAAGCCGGAGGTGACATGGCGCTGGAGCAGCAGGAACACGACGAGCGCCGGGGCGGCGAAGAGGGTCGAGGCGGCCATCGTGGCGCCCCAGTCGGTGCCGAAGACGTTCTGGAACGAGGACAGCCATACGGGCAGGGTGCGGTTGTCCTGATGCTTGATGATCAGGAAGTTGGCGTAGGCGAACTCGTTCCAGGCGGTGATGTAGCCGAACAGCGAGGTGGCCATCAGGCCTGGTGCGAGCAGCGGGAGCGCCACATGCCGGAACGCGCCGAGCCGGGTGCAGCCGTCGACCTGGGCGGACTCCTCCAGCTCCGGGGGGATCGTGCCGATGAAGCCGCGCAGGACGATGATGGTGAAGGGCAGCGTCATCATGAAGTAGACGAGGGTCAGGGTCGGTAGCCGGTCGAGCATGTCGGTGTCCCGGGAGATGATGTAGACCGGGATGATCAGTGATTCCCAGGGCGCCATCTGCGCGATGAAGACCATGAGCATGAACTGCCGGCGCCCCTTCCACCTCATCCGGGCGACCGCGTAGGCGGCGCCGAGCGCGATGACGAGGGCGAGCAGGACGGCGCTCAGTGTGACGAGGATGCTGTTGCGCCAGAACAGGCCGAAGCCGGCGGCGCCGACGGCCGTGCGGAAGTGGTCGAGTGTCCAGGTCCGCGGGACGATCCGGGGGTTGTCGGACTGGATGTCGCGGGTCGGGGTGAACGCGGTGGCGACCATCCAGTAGACCGGGAAGAGACAGACCACGACCGTGACGGCGGCGGCGGCGTTCAGGGGCAGGCGGCGGATGCGGGGCCGGGTCGTGCTCATGCGAGCTCGTCCTCCTGGCGGAACATCTGGCGGAAGTAGAAGACGAGCACGCCCGACATCAGCACGACGGTGACCATGGAGGCCGCCGAACCGAGGTCGTAGCGCTGGCTCGACAGGGCGGTCTGTACCGCGTACACGGGCAGGATCGTGGTCGCGTCGCCGGGCCCGCCGTTGGTCATCACCCAGATCTGGACGAACGCCTTGAAGGTCCAGATCACTTCGAGCGAGAACACCAGCATGAAGATCGGCCGGACCATGGGGAAGGTGATGGAGCGGAAGATCCGTGGCCCCGACGCCCCGTCGAGCCGTGCCGACTCGTACAGCTCGGTGGGGACGGTGGTGAGGGCCGAGTACAGGGTGATCGCGGCGAAGGGCACGGACTGCCATACGACGAGGACGACCACGATGGCGAAGGCGGCCGGGCCGTGCGCGAACCAGGGGTAGCGGTGGAAGGACTCGAACCCCAGGTCGGTCAGGACCGCGTTGACGATGCCGAACTCCGAGTGGAACAGCCACTGGAAGACGGTGGTCGCCGCGATGACGGGCATCGCCCAGGTCAGCACGAGCGCGCTGAGGACCGCGGTTCTGCCGAACCGGCCGAGCCGCTCGACCATGAGCGCGACCAGCGTGGACAGCACCATGATCAGGACGACGTTGATCGCCATGAAGAGGAAGGTGCGGCGCACGACCTCCCAGAAGCGGCCGTCCCCCAGCAGCGTCCCGTAGTTCTTGAATCCGACGAAACGCGCGCCGCCCAGGATGAGTTGGCGCAGGCCGAAGTCCTGCAGCGATATCACCACGGCGCGGACCAGGGGATAGACGAGCAGATAGAGCGTGCCGAGGACGGCGGGCGCGATCAGCACGTACGGCCAGATCCCACGGCCGGTGGACCTCGACGGGCGGCGCGGCCCCGGACCGGTGGAGCGCCGGGGCGGCCCGGTACCGAGTGGGGGGCGGGGGACGGTCTGCTCGCGGACGGCCGGCACGGCGCTCCTCCTTCCGGTGCGTGGACGGTTCAGGAGCCGGAGTTCATGGCGGCGGTGATGGCCTCGGACGCGGTGGCGGCCTTCTTCTGGATGTCGCCCCCGGTGAGGACGGCCGTCATGTAGTCCTTGATCGGGTTCTTGGCCTCCACGGCGGCCCAGCCCGGGGTGTTGGGTGTGGCGTGGCCCTGGGCGGCGCCGACCGCCATGGCCGCGGCACCGGGGTCGGCTGCGACCGCGGAGGCCAGGGTGGTCTTGTTCGGGACGTAGCTCATGGCGACGGCGAGCTTCTTCTGCCAGGTGTCGCCGGTGAGTTCCTTGACGAAGGTGTAGGCCGCGTCCTGCTTGGTGGACGCCGTGGGGATGACGAGGTCGGAGCCGCCGGTGAAGACCGCGCCGGGCTTGTCGGCGGCCTTCCCCGGGATCGGGAAGAAGCCGAGCTTTCCCTTCAGCGCCGGGTTGTTCTGGATGACGACGTTGGCTCCGCCGGGTGTCGAGATGACCTGGGCGACCTTCCCCTTGGCCATGACGTCCGCCTGCGGGGGGTTGGCCTCGTCGGAGTCCCTGGGGCCCTTGCCGAGGGCCTGGAGCTTCTCGTAGAACTCCATACCGCGGAGCGCCTCGGGGGAGTCCAGCGTGCCCTTCCACTTGCCGCCGGACTCGGTGGCGAGGTCGCCGCCCTCGTCCCAGACGAAGCCCGCGAGGGTGTACCAGTTCTGGCCGGGCAGGTAGATGCCTTGCGTGCCACCGGTGTTGAGCTTCTTGGTGGCGGCGATCCACTGGTCGCGGGTCTTGATGGCGGTCGCGTCGACGCCCGCCTCCTTGAAGAGGTCGGTCCGGTAGATCACGACGCGGTTGGCGGCGTAGTACGGAATGCCGTACTGCTTGCCCTCATAGACGCCCGGCTCCGCGAGACCCTTGAGCCAGTTCTTCCCCCCGAGGCCGTCGACCTTGTCACTGAGGTCGAGCAGCCCCCCGCTCTGCGCGAACTGGGCGACCTGGGTGTTGCCGGTCTCGATGACGTCCGGTGCGTCGTTGCTGGCGAGCGCGGCCGTGACCTTCTCGCCGATCCCGTCCCACTCCTGGATCTGCACCTTGACCTTGATGTCCGGGTGAGCGGTCTCGAAGCCCTTGACGAACTCGTTCTGGAACTGGGCCGAGACGCTGTCGCGCATCAGCCAGACGTCGATGGTGGTGTTCCCGCCGGAGCTGTCGCCGGAGGTATCGGAGGAGCTACTGCAGGCACTCAGCCCGGCCGTCATCACGAGCACGGACACACCGGCAAACAAGCGGAGCTTCACGGTTCACCTCTGGAGGACATGACCTGACCACCTGACCAGTGAAGTCCACTGGACAGCTCACCTCTTGATGTGGGGTTGAAGGTGGCATAGACCAATCGAGGCGTCAACCCCCCGTACTTCAAAGGGTTTTAGGGTGCAGGCCAGTCGAGATCTGGGCGATCATCTCTCGATGGCAGTTACACTCGCCTGATCAAGGGGGCAGTTGCGAGTGACCACTGGTCAACTGGTTAACTGGATATTCCGCGCATGAGGGAGGGCACCATGAAGGCTGACGCACCAGGTGCGGTGCTCAAACGGGAGCGAGTTCGCGACTTCATCCTCGACCTCATCGAGTCACACCGCCCGGGGGACGCGATCCCCTCCGAGCGTTCCCTGTGTGCCCGCCTGGGGGTGTCCCGCCCGACCCTGCGCGCGGCGGTCGACGAACTCGTCGCCGCGGGTCTCCTGGTACGGGAGCACGGTCGCGGCATGTTCGTGGCACCCGAGAAGATCACCCAGGAACTCGTCTCGGGTCAGCAGTCCATGACGGTGCCCCAGGCCTCCGGGACCTGGTCGAGCCGCCTGCTGGAGTTCACCACCATCCCGGCAGGCGCGCGCGTGGGCCGCAAGTTGCGCATCTCGCCCGCCGTCGAGATCGTGTACGTGGCACGGCTGCGCCAGGTCGACGGCGCCCCGATGGCCATCGAGCATCTGCACATCAGAGCCGATCTGGTCCCCACCCTCTCCGCCCAGGAACTGGAAGCCGGCGACCTGTACGAGCACCTGCGCGAACAGCATGGCGTGCACGTCCAGGAGGCCGTACAGGCGATCGAGCCGACCGTCGTCACCCGGGCGGAGGCCGAGCTGCTCGACGTGCCCGAGCTGTCCCCGGCGCTGCTCTTCGAGCGGCTCACCTCGGACACCACGGGGCAGCCCGTCGAATACGTCCACTCGATCTACCGCGGCGACCGCTATCGCATCGTCTCCCGGCTCACCCTCGGCCCCTCGGCGACGGTGCCGCCGGCCCGGCTCGGACACCACCCCGGCATCCCCCCGGGCGACTTCGCCCACCGCGACACCATCGAGTCCTCCACACGCGGGGACATCCAGTCGGCACCGTGAGTCACCGCGGTTTCCGGCTGGGCGGGGGAGAGGCGCCCGGCGAGCGCCGGTCGTCCATCAATGTGCGGGGCGGGGGAGGGACAGCCGAGTGCTGTTCCTCCCCCGCCATGACCGCACGGACCTCAGATGGCCTGGGCCGTGGGCAGGATGGTGATCTCGGTGAGGTTGACGTGGCGCGGGACGGCGGCCATGAAGGCGACGGTTTCGGCGATGTCGGCGCTCTGGAGGACATCGATGTCATGGATGAGGTCGGCCATCAGCCTGGAGGCGTCGGGGTCGGTCACGTGGTCGGGGAGTTCGGTGTCGACCATGCCGGGTTCGATGGTGGCGACGCGGACCATCTTGGGGCCGAGTTCGACGCGGAGCAGTCGGGTGAGGTGGCTGATGTAGGCCTTCGTGCCGGAGTAGATCGAGAACTTCGCCAGGATGCGGGTGGCCGCGATGGACGAGGTGTTGATCAGGTCGGCGGCCTTGCCCTGGGCGGCTGAGTCCGTCAGGTGGGGGAGGAACGCGGCGATGACGTTCATCAGGCCGGTGATGTTGAGGTCGATCTGGCGCTGCCAGTCGTCGACCTTGAGTTCCTCGATGCCGGAGATGAGCTGGACTCCGGCGTTGTTGAACACGAGGTCGGCCTTGCCGAAGCGCTCGGCGACCTGGTCGGCGGCGGTCTGGACGGCGTCGCGGTCGGTGACGTCGACGGCCAGGGCGAGTGCGGTGCCGCCGGCGGCCTCGATGTTCTTGACCAGGCTGTCGAGGCGTTTCTTGCGCCGGGCCAGTACGACCACCGTGGCACCGAGCTCGGCGAGGCGCTCGGCGGTGACGGCACCCATGCCGCTGGAGGCGCCGGAGACGACAGCGACACGGTCGGCTAGGGGAGTGCCGGTGAGCAGAGCAGCAGACATCACAAAACCTCGGTCTCTTTGATCGGAAAGGCGGGAAGTACGGGATTGATCGGAAGGCGGGGACGGCCGCACCGGTGTGGTGCCCGGCCGGGCCGGTCGTCCTGCCCGGCAGGGCTGCTCGAGGGGCAGTGGGTGCCCGATCGCGCCGGGGTCAGGCGGCGTCGTGGTGCGCGGTGGCGGCGGACTTCTCGCGCCACGGGGCGAGGTCGTCCTGCACCTGCTGGTACTTGACCTCGAGCCGCTCGATGGTGTCGCGCCCGAGGTAGAGGTGCGTGGGCAGCTTCTCGGTGGAGGCGACCTCGACGATGAGAGCGGCGCCCTTGACGGGGTCGCCGAGCTGGGCGTGGTTGGCCTGGTCGATCCAGTCCAGCGTCACGTGCGCGGGGGTGTCGTCGTAGTCGGTGATGCGATGCGCGGCGACCGACAGCGAGCTGGCGTCGAGGAAGTCGGTGCGGAAGACGCCCGGCTCGACGACCATCGACTGGATCCCGAACGGTGCCATCTCCGCGGAGAGCGCTTCGCTGATGCCGGCGACCGCGAACTTCGACGCGCTGTACAGGCTGACGCCGGGCTCGCCCTCGAAACCCGACCGGGAACCGATGTGCACCAGCCTGCCGGACCCCTGCTTGCGCATGACGGGCAGCACGGCACGGGTGACATTGATCAGGCCGAAGACGTTGAGGTCGAACAGCGACCGGGCCTCCGCGTCGGTGATCTCCTCCAACGCGCCGAGCAAGCCGCGGCCGGCGTTGTTGACCAGGACGTCGATGCCCCCGAACCGGTCCACGGCGGCCTCGACCGCCTGCGGGATGCTGTCGTTGTCCGTGACGTCCAGGGCGACCGCGAAGACGTTGTCGGAGCTCTTCAGATCGGCCGGCACGCGTTCCGGGTTTCGTACGGCGACCACGACATTGTTACCGCCTGCCAGCGCGGCGCGGGCGATTTCAGCGCCGATTCCACGGGAGGCGCCGGTGACAAACCACGTAGCCATGGGAAATACCTCTTTCGTCGCTTCCCCTTCTCGGGGATTTCCTGTTGACGTATTCGAGTGTGCCCGTCGGCCACGGCGGTATGAAGGCTGCGCTTTTCCTGGGAGTCCCACACCCAGGAAGACGTGGCGGCCCTTTCTTGGATCGAATTCCGGGTGCCGTCGACGGCACCCGGCTCAGGCGCCGTGTGCGGGATTCTGCTGGTGAGGTACTTCAGGTGCGCCGATGGAGCCCAGCAGGGCCAGGCCGTCGGCGGAGGGGGAGCCCGGCTCGGCCTGCAGGACGACGACGAGTTGCTGTCCCGGAGAGCTGCGGATGTTGAGGGCCTCATGCCGCAACTCCAGGTCTCCCACGCCGGAGTGGTGGATCTGCTTGACGTCGTAGGGCGGGACCCGGGCGTACTCGCGTGCCCACAGGGAACGGAACTCCGGGCTGCGCACCGACAGTTCACCGACGAGCTCCAGGATGCGGGGATCCTCGGGCGTGCTCGCGGCGGACTGCTGAAGGTCGGCGACCGCACGGTGCTTGGCCCGCTCCGCGTTCCTGTAGAAGGTCTTCGCCGCGGGGTCCAGGAAGAGCATGCGCAGCACGTTGTCGCGCTGCGCGAAGTCGCGGTAGAGGGCATCGGCCAAGGCGTTGGTGGCCAGCAGGTCCTGGGCATGCCCGACGATGAAGGCCGGCGTCCTGGTCCAGCTTTCGATCAGTTGCCGCAGGTGCGGGCGGACACGCTCGACCCGGAAGGGTCGCTTCGTGCGGCGGGTTGCCGGCCGGGCCAGCCGGAAGAGTTCCCGCTTGTCCTCTTCCCTGAGTTGCAGGACCCGGGCCATGGCCTCCAGCACCCGGGGCGAGGGGCTGAGTTCACGGCCCTGCTCGAGTCGGCTGTAGTAGCTCGGACTGACACCTGAGAGCGTCGCGACCTCGTCACGCCGCAAGCCGGGCACTCTTCGCCGGCCGACGCCGGGCAGTCCTGCGTCCACGGGGCTGAGGCGTTCCCTGTGGGCGCGGAGGAACTGACCCAGCCCTTCAACCGAGTCAGGGCGCGTGTCGTTGTCCATACTGCCGAGGCTAGGCGGAAAACGCCCGGAAAACTCCCGTCGACGGTGGGTGCATTACACCCAGGATTGCGGGCCCCCGGCCGGCGCAAGGAGCTGACGGACGGCGAGAGGCCTCCCAGGCGTGCCAAGAGGGCGAATTACTCTGTGTGCCGGGTGTGCCACCTGATGCAATAGTCCGCGACCGGCACTTCTCATCGGCCGGAAACCATCTAGTCTTGCCACATGAGCAATGGGACACCTTTGGGTGATTTCCTCCGAGCCCGCCGAGAGGCCCTCAAGCCGCACGATGTCGGTCTCCCCGAACACGGGCGACGTCGGGTGCCGGGACTGCGCAGAGAGGAAGTCGCGCTGCTCGCCGGAGTCAGTTCCGACTACTACGTCAGGCTGGAACAGGGGCGCGAAAACAGTCCGTCCCCGCAGGTGCTCGAGGCCGTGGCACAAGCGCTGAAACTGGACGCGGAGGCTGCCGACCATCTCAACCGCCTCTGTCTGACCGCCTCGCAGCGCCCCCACGACTGGGGCGAGGCGGACGTCAGCCGACAGCTGTTGCAGCTGATGGACGCATGGGAGCACACTCCGGCCTTCGTCATCGGCCCGGCCCTCGACATCATGGCGGGCAACTCCCTTGCCACGGCTCTCCACAGCGGGTTCGACCAGTTCGACAACCTCGCCCGCATGGTGTTCGTCGACCCGGCGGGGCGCGAGTTCTACCAGGAATGGGAGCGCGCCGCGCACTCCTGTGTCGCCGAACTCAGGGCGGCCTACGGCCACGATCCCGAATCGGCCCGCATCGCCGAGGTCGTGGCGGAACTGTCCGCCCAGAGCGAGGAGTTCGCAGGGATCTGGCAGATGCACGAGGTCAAGGGAAAGTCCCAGGAAGGAAAGCATCTCAAGCATCCCCTGGTCGGAGACCTGCACATCAAGTTCGCGGCTTTCACGGTCAATGGGGCCCCGCACCAGCAACTGGTGGTCTATCAGGCTGAACCCGCCAGCCCGACCGCGGATGCCTTCGAGACGCTGAGGACCATGGCCGCCGAGCCGAAGCATGTCCAGGCGGCTGTGCCCGCGGCCGACCTCGCCGCCGAGGAGCAGTAGCGGGACACATGCGCATGTGCGCCCGGTGGAGGCTGGTCCTGCCGCACCCAGGAACAACGCGGCCTTCATAGCGGTGTGCCCGTCTGCCGACACTCGACGCGACAGACAGTGCGCCGGCCAGGATGCCGACGCCCGGAGCGCACGGCACCAGGAGCACACATGATCACCGTGAAGGACCTTCAGCCCCACCCCCTGGACCAGGTTCACCGGCTGATCGAACCTGGCCCCGTCATCCTGGTCACCACCCGGCACCGCGGAATCCCGAACGTGATGACCAACGGGTTCAACATGATGGTGCGCCATGACCCGCCCCTGATCGCGTGCACCATCGGCCCCTGGGACCACAGCTACCAGGCACTGGTCGAAACCGGCGAGTGCGTCATCTCGGTCCCGACGGCGGACATGGCGGCCACCGTGGTCGACATCGGCAACTGCTCGGGCGCCGACGTGGAAAAGTTCGAGGAGTTCGACCTGACCGCCGTGCCCGGTGCGGAGGTCCAGGCACCACTGGTGGCCGAATGCTTCGCCAACATCGAGTGCAGGGTCGCCGACAGCAGCCTCGTGGCCCCCTACAGCCTCTTCCTGCTGGAGGCCGTCCGGGCGTGGACAGACCCCTCTCAGTCCCGACCGCAGCTGTTTCACCACCGCGGAGACGGGACCTTCTCCCTGGACGGGCCGACCGTGGACCTGAAGGACCGCATGACCAAGTGGCAGCACCTCGTGTAGGGCATAGGGCCAGGGCCAATAGGGCCAGTGGGTCAGTAGGGCCAGTGGGTCAGTAGGCCAGTGGTTCAGCAGGTCAATGCCCCGACACGGCTCCTACTCTGGTGTGACGTGCGACCAGGACCACCGTCGTCAAGGGAGATGCACATGCTCACCAAGCGGGAAGCGGCCGAAGCCGTACGGCAGGCCAAGGTGAAGACCGGGGTCACCTGGGCCCAACTGGCCGAAGCGGTCGGCAAGCCGCCGGCCTGGACGACGGCGGCCCTGCTCGGCCAGCACCCGATGGGCAAGGACGAGGCGGCCACAGCGGCGGCCCTGCTCGAACTCGGTGAGGACGCCGCCCTGGCCTTCCAACTCCAGCCGACCCGGGGAGCCCTGGATGCGGCCGTTCCCGTGGATCCCACGATCTACCGGCTTTACGAGGTCATCCAGGTCTACGGGCCGACCATCAAGGAGCTGATCCATGAGCAGTGCGGCGACGGCATCATGAGCGCGATCAACTTCCGGCTCGATGTCCGGCGTGTTCCCGACCCCGCGGGCGACCGGGTCGTCATCACCCTCGACGGGAAGTACCTGCCTTACCAGTGGTAGTGACTCACCGAGCAGTCGAAGGGACCTCTCGTGTCCGGCCCAGCGGACCGGGTCGCCGAGCTGGATCGGCCCCGGCCGCGGCACCTGGGCGTAGCCGCCGGCGCACGGCTGCGGCCCCATCGACTCCACCGGGATGACCCGGTTGCGGTCCGCCAGGACCCGGAGGGCGGCGGCGACCGAGGGAAGGGCGCCGTGCGCCAGGGTGGGCACGGAGCGGCGCGGAGTGCGCGCGATGACGCGGACAGTGAGCATCGAGGTCTGTACAGCGAGCGGCAAGGTCGTTCCGGCGCCTGCCGGTGCGGTGCCCGCGCTGCTCCGCATACGCCAACTGGATGGTCGATCCGAGTTGGTGCGTACGATGTGATCCCGCCGTTCAGGGTGGCATCTGCGGAGCTGGAAGGGGGCGGCCGTGGCGGTTCTGGTGGTGCAGCACGTGGCGGAGGAGGGCCCGTACGAGATCGGCACCTCCTTGGGGGCGGCCGGGCTCGCGCTGCGGGTGTGCCGGGTGTGGGCGGGTGACCCGCTTCCCGAGGATCTGAACGGGGCCGAGGCACTGGTGGTGCTGGGCGGGCCGATGTCCGCGTACAGCGACGACGGTTTCCCCACACGCACGGCGGAGTTGGGACTGCTGCGTGCGGCGCTGGATGCCCAGGTGCCGGTGCTCGGCGTGTGTCTGGGCGCTCAGCTGCTGGCGGTGGCGGCGGGAGGATCGGTCCGGCCCGGCAACGGACTCCGGGTGGGATGGGCGCCCGTGCGGATGGCGTCCGCCGCTGCCGGGGACCCGCTGTTCGCCGGGATCCCGGAGCGACTGCGGGTGCTGCACTGGCAAGGTGCCACCATGGATCCGCCCGCCGGGGTGGTGACGTTGGCCTCCTGCGACCGCTGTCCGGTGCAGGCGTTCCGTGTGGGCGCGGCGGCGTGGGGACTCCAGTTCCATCTGGAGGTCGACACCGCCGCGGTCGACGCCTTCGCGACCGCCTTCCCGGATGACGCGGTCGCCGCGCCGGGCCTGCGCGAGGACGCGCTCGAAGAGCTGGCGGCCCTCGCGCCCCACCGGGCCCGGGTACTGGATCGGTTCGCCGCGCTGGTGGCGGCCCGAGCCGACTACACATCGACCCGTACGTTCTTCACGCCGAGGGCCGAGACCTGGGAGGAGCGCTTCGCGGCCGACGGACCCGTCTACGCGGCTGCCGTCGCCCGGATGGGGATCGGCGCGGGGCAGACGGTGCTCGACCTGGGGTGCGGCACCGGACGCGCGCTGCCCGCGCTGCGGGCGGGAGTCGGGGACAAGGGTGTGGTCCTCGGGGTGGACGTCACCGCGGCGATGCTCGACGCCGCCGCCCGGCACGGCCGCGATGAGCTCGCGGCGTTGCTGCTCGCCGACGCCTGCCACCTGCCCCTGCCCTCCGACTCGGTGGACGGCATCTTCAGCGCCGGACTCATCAACCACCTCCCCGAACCCGCACCGGCACTGGGCGAATGGGCCCGGGTCACCGCTCCGGGCGGCACCCTCCTGCTCTTCCACCCCTCGGGCCGCGTCGAACGCGCCGCCCGGCACGGCCGACCCCTGGACCCTGACGACCCGCTGGCCGAGACCAACCTGCGACCCGCGCTGGATGCGGCCGGCTGGCGGCTGGCCCACTACGAGGACGCGCGGCACCACTTCCTGGCCCGTGCCGTACGGGTCGGCTGAGCTCCTCGGCTCACTGCGGCGGAGCCGGCGGCGCGAGAGAGCCCGCAGCGCGCAGTGCGCCGCCGTACACGGCGGATGGCCCAGAGTCTCCCGGGCGCGTCGTCGTGGGCACCCGCTCCTCACTGCCCCGGCGAGGCAGGCGTGAGCGACTTGGTGCGCGGCGGCAACCTTCGGCGCCCCAGGGGGTAAAACGACGGCGACATGGTGGACACATGACCGTACTTGCCGCAGCCCCGGTGACCTCCTGCCGCGATGTGCCGTGGTCGCGGGCGCGCGAGCTGGCCCACGCGGCTCCCAGGCCCCTGCCCGCCCGGCAGGTGGCGCTCACATGGGCCGCCGGACTGACGTTGGCCGAGGACCTGTGCGCCCGGCAGCCACTGCCGGCCTTCGACACCGCGGCCATGGACGGATACGCCGTCGCCGGCCCCGGCCCGTGGCTGCTGTCGGCCGGAGCGGTGCGTGCGGGTGCCACCGTGGTGCCCGCGGTACTGGCCGAGGGCGAGGCGGTGGAGATCTCCACCGGCGCGCAGGTGCCCCGCGGCGCCCAGGCGGTGCTGCCACTGGAGCACGCGGTACGGGCCGGGGCGACGGTACTCGGCCCGGTGTCGGCTCCGGGGAAACACATCCGCCTGGTGGGCGAGGACGCCGTGGCGGGCGCGCGCCTGGCGGCGGCAGGGACGCGGGTCGGTCTCGCCCTGCTCGGCCCGGCC
>LRTP01000784.1 GCA_001550305.1 Streptomyces diastatochromogenes | reverse complement strand
CGCCCTGGCGGACCTCGTGCCGCCGGCCGACGCCGCGGCCCACGCGCGCGCCCTCCTCGCCCCCATCGCCGCCACCCCGGCGCTCACCGAGACCCTCCGCACCTGGCTCTCCCTGCACGGCAGTTGGGACCGCACGGCCGTCGCCCTGTCCGTCCACCGCAACACCGTCCGCCAACGCATCGCACGGTGTGCGGCGTTGCTGGAGGCGGACCTCGACGACGCAGACGTACGGATGGAGTTGTGGTTCGCGCTGAGGGAATCCTGAGAACCCCGACAACACACCCCCTGCGTGACCCACATCCCACGGTTCAGGACAACCGCCCTCCCGGCGGAGCACCCCGGCACAATGGGTGGCATGCCGATATCCGGGACCCCCAGCCGCGCCGAGCTCGTCGACCATCTCGTGAAGACCCGTATCGCGGGCGACGTCGCGACGCCCCGCGAGAACAACCTCTCCCACTACCGCAAGCTCGCCAACGGCGACCGCAACTTCTGGCTCGGCCTGGAACTCGGCGACCGCTGGACCGACGAGCAGGACGTGCTCGCCGTGATGGCGGAGCGGTGCGGTGTGAACGACGACCCGGAGTACCGCTACGGCCAGGACACCATCGACCCCGAGCTGACCGTCGACGCCCTGGACCGGATGGCGGCGCGGCTGCGCAAGGCGGCGGACGGTGAGCAGCGGGTGCTGTTCGCGACCGGCCACCCCGGCGGCCTGCTCGACGTGCACCGTGCCACCGCCGCCGCGTTGCGCGGCGCCGGCTGCGAGATCGTCGTCATTCCGGACGGGCTGCAGACGGACGAGGGGTACGTCATGCAGTTCGCGGACGTGGCGGTGCTGGAGCACGGGGCCACGCTGTGGCACACCCACTCGGGCGAGCCGATGCGCGCGATCCTCAAGGGCCTGGAGGGCGCGGGCCAACCCCTGCCCGACCTGGTCGTCGCGGACCACGGCTGGGCCGGCTGCGCGGGCCAGCTCGGCATCGACTCCGTCGGCTACGCCGACTGCAACGACCCGGCCCTCTTCCTCGCCGAATCCGAGGGCACGCTCCAGGTGACGGTCCCCCTCGACGACCACGTCACAAGCCCTCGGTTCTATGACCCGCTGACGGCGTATCTGCTGACTTCCGCCGGTCTGACCTGAGCCATTCCGAACATCCGGAGATCATTTCCAGGTCAAATAAACGGCAATAAATCGGCAAACGACCACCAAGCGACGGCAAGATCATCGCAAATACCCCGCACGCCAAAACGTCACAGAGGTAACAGAACACCAACTCCCCACCCACACCCGCCGGTTCACCGTTGCTACGTTTCGCCGCGGCCTTGGCATGACCACCCGGGCCCACCAGGCCCCTGACCTGACCAGCCAGGGCTCACAACAGAACACAAAAACGGGAGAACACAGTGCGGAAGCTGGCAGTAGGCGCCCTCGCAGCGGGCCTTTTCGCCATGGGGGCAGGATCCGCGATCGCCGCCTCGTGGCACACCATCCCCAGGCTCACCACCGGTGGCGCGGAGTTCAATTCCGGCCAGTACACCTTCTGGCCCTCGGGCACGAAGCACGGTGGCTTCGAGTGGAAGGGCAACCTCAAGGACGCCGACAACGGCGACGGCCACAACGTCTACACGCAGGTGCGCATCGAGGGCTACGACTGGAACCGCTACAACGGCACCCAGAAGAAGTCCGTTCCGCTCGACTACGTCAACTGGAGCGGCGACGAGCTGTACACGCAGGACGCGTACATACGCGTGTGCCGGGACCGGGGCTCCCTGCACCCGGACAACTGCTCCGTGACCAAGCACTACAGCCGGTAGACCCGGCTCTGGCCAGGTAGACCAGGCACTGCCGGGCCAGGCAGCGAACTCGCTTGACCCGGGCCCAGGTTGCACACCTGGGCCCGATCGCTTCTTGGGGGAAGCCATCAGTACGTCAGAGATCCTCAGTACGTCAGCGATCCTCTCCGCCACGGGAGTCGACCTCTCCTACGGCAATCAACTCGCCGTCCGTGACGCCCACTTCTCCGTCGCCCCCGGCGAGGTCGCCGCCGTCACCGGTCAGAGCGGTTCCGGCAAGTCCTCGCTCCTGTACTGCCTGGCCGGGGTGCTTCCCGCCCAGCGCGGGCAGGTACGTTTCGAAGGACGGTCACTCGGTGACCTCGGCGACGAAGAGATCAGCGCACTGCGCCGCGAACGCTTCGGATTCGTCTTCCAGTACGGCGAGTTGCTGCCGGAGCTGACCATCGAGGAGAACACCGCCCTGCCGCTGCGCCTCGCCGGGCAGCGCAAGCAGCCCGCCCTCGCCGCCGCGGGCGCCGTCCTCGAACGGCTCGGGCTCGGCG
>LRTP01000783.1 GCA_001550305.1 Streptomyces diastatochromogenes | reverse complement strand
CGGGAACGGGGAACACACCGCCCTCTCCCCCGCCCGCCGGCCCGCACCCGCGGCGGTGCCGGTGGCCGGGTGAGCCCGGGCGGCTCTCCGGCCTGCGATTCCGGAGGGCCGAGCCCGGTCCTCCGGGGGCGGGCTCGGCCCGGCGCGAAGAACAGCCGGCCGGCTGCCTCCACGATCACGTCAGCACGCTGCCCGCCGTAATCGGAAACCTGGGGAACTGGTCCGGTTTCCATGGTTTCCAGGGTGGCTCTCCACCTCTCGTGCCGCCCGTCAGCGCGCCGGGAGCTGGTCGTAGGTCCTGAAGGTGTAGGTCGCGTCGTAGGTCATCATGTTCCCGCTCGGCGCCGGGAGCCCGAGCCGCCGGTTGAGCGGTCCGGCCATCGGCCCGCAGTCTTCGGCGGCAGGAGCGGCGAAGGTGTCGTCGTACGCCGAGAACCTGATCAGCGGCGGGTTCGTGGAGATCCACTGCGAAGGGCCCGATCGCTTCATCCGGAAGTCGACCGGTGCACTGGCGCCGATGGTGCAGCCCTGCGGCAGCCGCGGGCTCATCAGCCTGAATCGCAGGCTGAACTGCCCGGTGTAGAAGTCGGACCGGCCGCCGTACTCCGGCTGAATCGCCAGCCTCGGCCGCCGCGTGCGCTCATCTTGCGTCGTACCGGACACCCCGCCCGGAAGGACGGTCGGCGCGCTGTGCATCGCACCCCACACCTGCCCGTTGGTGCCGTCCGGGAGCGGACCCTCGGCGTGCGTCATGGTGATCGGGGCGAGAGCCACGGTGACCTTGCCCACCGTCAACCGCGGTGCGGCCGTGTGCACTTCGCATCTCCAGCGGGCCGGGTCGACCCCGGCGGGGAGGGCCGGACAGTCGCTGAAATCAGCCGCGGGCTGCGCGACGGCAGCCCTGTCGGCGGGGGCAGGCGGCTCGGCGTACGCGAAGCTCGGCGTGTACGCCCCCGCAAGCCCCGTCAGGGCAACGACACCCGCGCAGGAGACCGCGGCGCGGCGGGCGAGAGGGAAGCGGGGCTGATCGGCAGTGGTGTTCGGCATGGTCATCAGCCTGCTGTCCACCGCCCGCCGACCACCATCGGTGACACCCCTGCCCTCACCCTGAGCCGACCCTGACGCCTTGTCAGGGTGCGGCCCCGGGCGGGGAGCGGCACGTTCGGTTCTCCGGCGCGCGGGCCGCGCCGCTGGGGCACCGGCTCGCAGGGGGTCCGTACCGCCGGCCGCCGTACCGGTCAGGGCGTGTCCGTGACCTTCCCTCAGCACGACGGCAGGGAGGGAAGGAAGGAAGGAAGGAAGGAAGGACGGCGGTCAGGCCCCGGGCCGCCGGCGGCAGCGGGACGCCGGCCCGCCGCAGGCGCTGCGGAGGTGTGTCATACGGCCTCTTCCGGGTCCTTGGGGGACGGCGGGGTGACGGGTCCGGGTGTGACCTGTGCGCTCGCCGCGCCCGCGGCGGCCAGGAAGAGTCCGGTGACCGCGGCGACGGCCGCGACCGTACGGGAGTGCCTCATGGGGTGCCTTTCGTCTGCGTGGGCCTTGCGTGGACGAACCTCGACGCCCCAGCCTGGCCCGGGGCGTCGCAGGGGTCCTCGAGACCTGCTCGAGAGGGGCTCGAACGATCTCCCGAATCGGGCGAAGCATTCGTTCCGGAGTGCTTCAATGGCCCCCGGCAGAGCCTGAATTGACCAGCACTGACCGGCAGGGAGCGAGCACGGGGATGCGGAAGTCGTACTACGCGGCACACGTCTACATGATCCTGGGAGTGATCTCCGGGCTGTATTACCGGGAGTTCACCAAAGCCAACGATTTCACCGGCGACACCCAGCTGGCGCTCATGCACACCCATCTGCTCTCGCTGGGCATGATGGGTTTCCTCATCGTCCTCGCCCTGGACAAGCAGTTCGCCCTGTCCGGGACGAAGCTGTTCACGTACTTCTTCTGGTTCTACAACGTGGGCATCGCGATCACCGTCGCCATGATGTTCGTCCACGGCACCGAGACCGTGCTCGGCGACCATGTCCCCGAGGCGGTGCCGCTGACCGCGGGCCTCGGGCACATCCTGCTCACGGTGGGACTCATCCTGCTGTTCGTGCTCCTCGGCAAGCGGCTGAACGAGTCCGCCGGGGCGGGCCCCGCCGAGCCGGAGCAGGAGAAGGAGACGGCCAAGAGCCCCGTCTGAGAGCCCGGCCTGAGAGCCTTCGCTCGAGGGTCCTGTCCGAGGGTCCTGTCCAAGGGCCCCTCCGACAGACCGGTCCCGCCGGGTCAGACGGGCTGGGCCGCCGGGCCCAGCAGTGCGTCGGTCAGGGCGGCCAGCCGCCGGCGCGCCGGGTCCGGGCGCAGGC
>LRTP01000782.1 GCA_001550305.1 Streptomyces diastatochromogenes | reverse complement strand
CAACCGCAACCGCACCTTCGTGCTACCACCGGGATCCACAGTGCTGGAGGCAGGCTCCAGCGAAGTCCAAAGGCTCACCCGTCGACGCTATGAGGACGACCGGCTCCGGTCAGGAGACCAGAGGGCAGAAATGCTGCCCGCAAGTCCCCTGCCACGGCACCCGGACGGAGCGCCAGACGTCACGCGGACCCACCCCGTGGCCCGTTCGGGCACGGGGTCTGCTCCCGAACAGGTCCCCCATGACCTTGCGGGGCGGGCGGAGGACGCTCGCATCATTCCTCTGGTGAGTTGTGTGACCGTGCGCTCGGCGGACCACACGCGGACGGCCGAGGAGGCAGACGGTGCAGGAACGCCAGACAGACCAGCAGCAGGCCCGAAAAGGTGGGCCTGCCGATCGGGCGGCTGCACGGCGGACGGACGGGGCCGCGGGCGTGGGCCCGGTACCAGGACCCGCCCTGCTGCCCGGCGGCGGATTCTCCCCGTCGGCCGTGACCGCGCTCCAGCGGGCCGCGGGCAACGCGGCGGTCGCCGGACTGCTGGCCCGGGAGGCTCACGAACACGGCCCGGCGTGCGGGCACTCCGCACCGGTGCAGCGATCGGCGGTCCATGACGTCCTGCGCAGCACCGGGAGCCCGCTCGAGACCGGGGTCCGGACAGAGATGGAGGCCCGTCTCGGCGCCGACTTCTCCGACGTACGCCTGCACACGGACACCGTGGCGCAGCGTTCCGCGGCCGAGATCGGCGCCCATGCGTACACCTCCGGCAGCCATGTGGTCATCGGCCCCGGGGGCGCCGACAAGCACACGCTCGCTCATGAACTCACCCATGTGGTCCAGCAGCGGCAGGGCCCCGTGGCGGGCACCGACAGCGGCAACGGGCTGCACATGTCCGACCCCGGGGACAGCTTCGAGCAAGCGGCCGAGGCCAATGCGAAACGCGTGATGTCCGGACCGGTCCCACTGGAGAACCGGCCGGCCGCCGCCGGTGCGGTCGAGGCGGCTCCGGTGCAGCGCGCCGCACTGCCGATCCAGCGGGCACGCATGGCCAGCGGGAAGATCGCGTTCACCAACGTGGCCAACAAATACCCGCAGTATTTCGGCAAGGCCCAGCGCGTTCTTCAGCTGCTGTCGGAGCACAAGCTCATCAAGGACTATCTCCGCGGCCGCCCGTGCGACATCGTCCTGGAGAAGCGGATCGCGGACACTCCGGCCGAGGTCAAGGACACCGGGGACGCGGGCGTGAAGGTCATTCTCGCCGCGTACTACTTCGAGAACTACGACATCGGTTACATCGTCGGAATGCTCTCCCACGAGTTCGGCATACATCCTCTCGCGGAGGCAAAGCCTCAACTCCTCGACGAAGAGCAGCATTTGAAGGGGATGCCCTTCCCCGTTCCGGGTCTCGAGGAGCAGCCCAAGTTCATGAACTCGGCCGAGGCGAAGCAGGCCGACCACGTGCTCGGCGTGATCCCCCAGGGCCCCCGCTACGGGGTCTACAAGGCGGTCACCACGGAAATGGCGGAACGTCTGCTGCAGGACGTGCAGGACAAGGTGGACGGCGCCAAGCGTGAGGACGTGACCGACCTTCTGGACTGCTTCCTGATGGATGTCGCCTCCATCGCGGCGACGAATGACAACCGGCTCCTCGGAGCGCCCGCGAAGAGCGGATCGGAGGCGGTCCGCAATGACATCGCACAGGTCTACAACCGCTACCGGGCCCTGCTGTCGGCCGACTTCCCCGAAGACTCGCCGATCAAGCCGCTCTTCCCTCCGGAGAAGACCCCGGAGGCCGTCAAGCAGGACTTCCTGACGCTCGCCGCGAGAATCGCGAAGGGCGCCGCGTGGGCGTGGAGCATCAGCAACTAGTACGGCAGACAACAACCCTTACGGCAAAGGTGCGTGCACCGATCCTCGGGGAGCCGGGGCCCCTCCGCTCCCGCAATCCCTCTCCTGAATTGCCCCTGGGGGCAACACAGCTGCCCCCGACCCGGCACCGCAGGACGTTTCGGGGGGCGCGCTTCGCGCGTGAGGGTGAGTGACGTCCCATCTCGTACCCCGAGGAGAGCAGAGCATGCCGTCCTACCTGTCGCCGGGCGTCTACGTCGAGGAGGTGGCCAGCGGCTCGCGTCCGATCGAGGGCGTGGGCACCTCGGTGGCGGCCTTCGTCGGTCTCGCCCCGATCGGCCCCCTGCACGAGCCGACTCTGGTGACCAACTGGACGCAGTACGTGGCGGCCTTCGGTGAGTTCACCGACGGGTACTACCTCGCGCACTCCGTCTACGGTTTCTTCAACAACGGCGGCAGCGCCGCCTATGTCGTCCGGGTCGGCGGAACGCCCGGCGGCGCCTCGGGCGACTCCGCGGCCCCCGCCGCGGTGACCGGCTCCGGCG
>LRTP01000781.1 GCA_001550305.1 Streptomyces diastatochromogenes | reverse complement strand
CAATGTGTGATCAACATAGCGAAGGCCACTGACAACGCAGTGAACTCCGGCGCTTCACGCCTCCGGGCCGAGGATGCGTTTCCCTCCCCGGCTGAAGCCAGGGATACCCACGCAAGACCAGGGATGGGACGAGGACGAAGCGGCGTAGGCCCAGCCGTGCTCACCCGTGTCGGCGCCGTCACCGAGTCAATACACGCCCACCAGGACTGGTGGTGGTGCAAACCCGAACGCCCCGACGGCCCCGAACACCGAGCCGCACGCTTCGACGGGCAACGCGTGCGCGGGGTCGGCCGTATCAGTTCACTTTGCACCTGGTCCGGCCGGCGGGCCGACACACTGCTGGCCCGCCGGTCACAGCCGCTCACGAGCCCAGGCGGACACGCAGCCCGGGCTGGAGGAGGTCGCCGTGAGCGGTGACCATGTCGTCGCACAAACGCCAGATGTCCTCGACCGGCAGGGCCGCGGCCGTGGCGGGGTCGGTCATCGCCGCGTGTCTGATGTGCCGCGGTTCGTCCTCGATCACCGCCCGCACCACCAGGTCGTTCGCGCTCAGGTAGGTGCGGTTGAGCGCCGCCAGCTGGGGCGGGAGGGAACCGACTCGGGTCGGCTGGACGCCCAGCGAGTCCACCAGGCACGGCACCTCGACGACGCCGTGCGCGGGCAGGTTGTCGATCAGGGCCCGGTTGGGGACGTTGCCGTAGACCGTGCGCGGGGTGCCGGTGACCATGCTGTGGATGATCTGGGGCGCGTACTCCATCGTCCCCTCGACGGCGACCGGTGCCCCGGCGGTCAGCGCGTCGCGGGTCTTCTCGTAGGTGGCGACGTTCTCGTCGACGATCTTGAGGTACTCGCCGATCGGCAGCCGCAGCCGTTCGACCTCGCTGCTGTGGTGCAGGTACCAGGGAACGTACTCGGAGGAGTGCTCGCTGGTCTCCGTCGGGTAGTAGCCGAGCCGGCGGTACATGTCGACCCGGACCCTGCGGCGCAACTGGTCGTCGGAGGCGATCAGTTCGTCGAGCTTCGGGTAGAGGCTCCGGCCCTGGTGCTCGAAGCGCAGCACCCACGCCTGGTGGTTGACGCCCGCGGCGTGGTAACTGATCTCCTCGTAGGGGACCTTGACCAAATCGGCGAGGTCGCGCATCGTCCAGTACACCGAGTGGCACAGTCCCACCACCCGGGTCAGGCCGGTGGCCTGCGTCAGGTACTGGATGTTCATGGCCATGGGGTTGGTGTAGTTCAGCAGCCAGGCCTGCGGGCAGACCTCGGCGATGTCTCGCCCCAGTTCGCTGAGGAACGGGAAGGTGCGCAGGGCGCGGAAGATGCCTCCGATGCCGAGGGTGTCGCCGATGGTCTGGCGTACGCCGTAGCGGGCCGGTATCTCGAAGTCGGTCCGGGTGGCCTCGCCCATACCGATCTGCACGATGTTGATGACGAAGTCGGCCTCCGCCAGGGCCTTGCGGCGGTCGGTGTCCGCGGTGACGGTGGGATCGGCGCCGAGGGTGTCTGCGATCCGGACGGCGGCGGCGTACGCGGTGGCCAGACGCTCGGTGTCGATGTCGTGCAACGCGATGTGCGCCGACTTCAGTTCGGCGAACGCGAGGAGGTCGGCGAGCAGTCCCTGGGTGAAGACGACGCTGCCTGCGCCGATGAAGGCGATCTTGGGGGTGGTCATACCGGGGTTTCCTCGGTCTCGGAAAGGCGGGCGAGGGCTTCGTCCCACGTGGGCTGTGCGGTGGTGCCGCCGTGAGCACGGGTGGACAGGGCTCCGCAGACCGCGGCGAAGCGGAGCGCTTCCGGCAGGGGTGTCCCGTCGAGTAGGGCGGCGATGAATCCGGCGTCGAAACTGTCCCCGGCGCCCACCGCGTCGACCGGCCGGACCCGGATGCCCCGGGTGGTGAAGAGCCGTTCGCCGTCGTGGCACAGCGCGCCGTCGGCGCCGTTCTTGACCGCGGTGACCGGGCCGCGGCGGGCGAGCCGTGCGGCGGCCTCGGCGGGATTGCCGGTGCCGAGGCGGGCCAGGCGCCGGGCTTCGGCGGCGTTCGGCAGCAGGAAGTCGGTGTGGGCCAGGACCGCGTCCAGGCCCGAGGCCTCCCACCGGCCCGCCGGGTCGTCGTTGGTGTCCAGGGAGGTGGTGGCGCCGTGCCGATGTGCGGTGCGCAGGAGTTCCGGGAGCGCGACCGCGAGCTGTGGCATCAGGAAGTAGGAGGCCGAGTGGACGTGCCGCGCGGCCCCTAGCAGCGTCGCGGGCACGTCGTCGGCCGTGGTCGCGGCCAGGGTGCCGGGGGCGGTGACGATGGCCCGGTCGTCCCCGCGGGTGAGCACGACCGTCATGGGGGTGGGCCGGCGGGGGTCGAGCCGCAGCGCCTCGGTGTCGACGCCGTGGGCGCCGATCCGG
>LRTP01000780.1 GCA_001550305.1 Streptomyces diastatochromogenes | reverse complement strand
GACCAGATCGGCCTGCCCACAGGCTGACCGGCATGCGCATCCAGTGCGACTGCCCGTTCGCTGCGTGATCAGCGTTTGTTACGAGGGTGAATCCCGCAGATTGATCACGACTCGATACGCGCCCTAGTCCCCCATGATCGCCTGAACGCCTCGCTGACGACGCTGCCGTCAATTCTCGTGAACATCTGCGAGCGCGCTGATCGCCAACTGCTGCTGAAAAAAACCATCGGCAAACACTGCTGCTGGACGTGAACGAAGCCACCTGCCCTACTACGAGCTTGACGTCCCCCCGTACGGAGCACCACCGGCCTGCGCGGGGTGCACGTTGTGACTGATTCCCAATCGTTCTTGTCAAGGTCACGGAGTCCTGTGGAGACGTTGAGAGGGTCTGGGCGGCTGCGTGAGTCGGCCGCCCCGAACGCTGTTGTCAGAGGCCTGTTGGACAATTCGTTCCGCAGAAGCAAGGGCCCCGCCGGAGGCCCGCTGGGGCGTCCCGTCCGTGTCGATCACCGTGCAGTGATGCGCGGCCTTGCCGGCATCCGTCCCCGCCCAGAGCTCGGGCACCCGAGCCTCCCTCGTCGATCGGTTGACTGGTCCCTGCAGACGACCACGCCGACGTGTCCTTACGAAGCGATCTCTATTCGCTTATCCCAATGAGTGGCCGTGTCGTCGCGGGGCACTGGGCGGCCAATCAGTCAAAGCCACAACCACGGCATGAGCGCTCCAAAGCCACACCCAGGCCCCTGGGTCTCCCGATCGTACGAAGGACCGGAATCAGGTCACTCACCTCACCAGACCGAGAACTCCTCGACCGTCTGGTGACTCTCGCCCACTGCCTGGCACTACTTCCGGATACCGCCCACGTTGCCTAGTAGGACTCCGTTAGGTTGCTCTGGTTCTTGGGTTTGGGCTGGTGGTGGCTGTTCTGGGCAGGGGGCGGTGGCAGGTGGTGCAGGTGCCGGTCCAGCAGTTCAGCAGGTCTTGGATGGCGTCGAGGATCTGGTAGAGGGTGAGTCCGCTGTATCGGCTTTTGGGGCCAGGCGCTGTTCGGTGAGGAACGCGTGGGCGGCGGTGACCAGGGTGACGTGGTGATGCCACCCGGCCCAGGAACGTCCCTCGAAGTGGTCCAGGCCGAGGCCGTGTTTGAGTTCCCGGTAGTCGTGCTCGATGCGCCAGCGGATCTTGGCCAGGCGGACCAGTTCGGGCAGCGGGGTGTCGGCGGGCAGGTTGGACAGCCAGTAGTCGGTGGGTGCTTCGGCGCCTTCGGGCCATTCGACCAGCAGCGTCACTTCGGGCAGGACACCGTCCCAGCCCTCGCCCTGCGTAGTGGCGGCGGCCTGGGCCAGACGGCGGGCCCTGACGCCGGCGGGTCGCACCCGCAGTGCCAGGAAGTGCGAGCGCATCGGCCCGCGGGAGCCTTCACGCCAGGTGACCTCGGTGAACGTCTGCCGTCCGTGGCCGGCCGCCAACGCGGCCACCGGGGACGGCTTGTCCCGGTAGCGGGGCTGAGGCTTACGGCCGTGGCCCGACCACGGCGGCGTGAGGGGCTCGGCCGCGTGCGGGTGGACGGTGACGTCCGAACGAACCGCCACGACATAGCCGAAGCCCCGCTCGCTCAGGCCGTCGCGGAAGTCAGCGTTCTGCCCGTAACCGGCGTCGGACACCACCACCGGCGGCACCAGACCCCACCCGGCCAGCTCGTCGAAGGTGTCCAGGGCCAGGCGCCACTTCTCCCGGTGCCCGACCTCCTGCGGTATCCCGGTCTTCTTCCGCCGTCCGGCATCGTGCGCCCACTCCTCGGGCACGAACAACCGCCACTGCAGCCGACAGGACGCGGTGTCGGAGACCGCGTGCACGCTCACCGCGACCTGGCAGTTGGCCTGCTTCCCCAAAGCCCCGCAGTACTGGGGCGCGACCGCCACCGACATGTTCCCGTCCTTGGGAAACGACACGTCGTCGACCGCCCAGGCGTCCGGGCCGATCTGCGGCACCATCCGCTCCGCGATCCGCCGCCGCACCGGCACCGGATCCCAGGTCGACTGGTTCACGAACTGCTGCAGGTTCTGCTCGTTGCCGTCCGGCAGCCGCTCCGCCATGGCCTGGATGGACTTGCGCCGCCCGTCCAGCATCAGTCCCCGCAGATAGCAGTCACTCTTCGCCCGCTGATCCTTGCGAGGCACCGACGCGAACACGTCAGCCACGAATAACGCCAACTTCGCCCGAGCTCGGTTCACTTCATGTGCGTCCACACCTCCAACATGCCCCCAAACAGGACCAAGAGGAACACCTAACGGAGTCCTACTAGGAGTTGTCGTCAAATGTCACGCCCACATCAGGAGCGAGGCGAGGGTGACGGCTGCTTGGTAGGACTCGGCGGTCTTGTCGTAGCGGGTCGCGA
>LRTP01000779.1 GCA_001550305.1 Streptomyces diastatochromogenes | reverse complement strand
CTCGCCGCCCGGGCCCGCGCGCAGCCGCCGCCGGGCTCCCGCGCAGTTCGTCGGCCGACAGTCCGAGCTGCTCGCCGCTCGCCCCGAACCGCGAGGCTGCGACGAGGAGTTCGGTCTCCAGGTGGCCCGGTACACCGTGCCACCTCCTGCGCGAAGCCCAACTCCCGTTGGGTGGCCGAGGCCCGATTCCAGGTCGGTATTCCGAGCCTGGTTCCGGCATCCCCTTGGCAAGGAGCTGCGGGAGGTTTTCGGCTCCAGCCACTCACTGCGTTTGTCGGTTAAATCTCATGAATGTATCGGAATGGTGGAGTTCGGTGATGGTGGGATCACTCCTTTGGAGGCGCAACTCGCGCGTGTCCTGCGCGTTGATTCCAGCACCGGGCATCTCGCCCGGACATTGTGACGATTCCAAGGAGCACTTCTCCATGTCGCGTATCGCGAAGGGCCTGGCCCTGACCTCCGTTGCCGCCGCTGCTGTGGCGGGCACCGCCGGCATCGCTGCCGCCGACAGCGGCGCAACCGGCTCGGCGGCCCAATCCCCTGGTGTCCTGTCGGGCAACGTCCTGCAGGTGCCCATCCACGTTCCGGTCAACGTCTGCGGGAACACCGTGAACGTCATCGGTCTGCTGAACCCCGCGTTCGGCAACACCTGCGCCAACGGCTGACGTCAGCGCCAACCTTCTGCCGGCCGCCTTCCCCAACGGGAGGGCGGCCGGTCCGCGTTGTCCAACGGGAGGGCGGCCGGTCCGCGTTGTCCCGATTGAGGAAAGCGGGTTCAAGGCCCTTGCGCGGCTCCTGGGCCGTCGTCAAGAAGAACCACCCTGCTCTCCGCGAGTGGGTGCGCCGGCTGCCCTGACACGGGGAGGTGCGGGAATCGTCTGCACAGGGTTTCCTTCGTGTCCGGGTCTCGTTAGTCAGTCCGGAAAAAGCGGAAATTCCCTCCGGTGGAACCTGTCACCGAAGAAAGGAACACGATGAAGTCCCTGAATGCTGCCGCTGTCGTTGCCGGGTCCCTGATCATCGCTGGTGCCGCCGCGCCCGCCTTTGCCGCCGAGGCCTCCGACCTCACGCCCACCAGTCTCAACAGCGCACTGGAGACCATCGCCAGCCAGCGCTCGCTCAGCCTGAAGGACGTGCAGCCCCTGCAGCATCAGTCGAACGCGCTCGACACCGAGAACAAGAGTTCAGTTCTCAATGCCGTGAGTGGCGCGACGAAGGCGCTCAACACGGCCGGCGGCCCCGCGCGGCTCCTCGGCGGACTTCCTCTCCGGAACTGATCGGTTCCCTCCGCAGTCAGTCGGTTCAGGGAAATGGATTCACTTCATCGCGTGTCTTCCCGAAAGGCCTGCGAACTCATCCCTAGGCTGAAGCAAGTCGCCAAGGAAAGGACGGACGATGAACCTTGCCAAGAAGGCCGCTCTCATTTTCGCCACCGCTGGAATGGCCGCGGGTGCCGCCGCGGGCAGCGCCGTCGCCGATGCCGGCGCGCAGGGCTCGGCGGCCAATTCCCCCGGTGTCGCCTCCGGCAACGTCATTCAGGTACCTGTGGATGTTCCGGTGAACGCCTGTGGCCTCAGCGTCAACGTCATCGGCGCGTTGAACCCGGCGTTTGGGAACGTGTGCGACAACAAGTGACGTCGTGCCTCCTCGATTGACGTCGCACGCGGACTGAAAGGGCTGATTCCGTACCCGCGGAGTCGGCCCTTCGCGTTGTTCGAGGAGCGTCCCCCATTCGTGTGGTCGCCCATCGGTCATCGGCCATTCGGGTGAGAAATCGGCCGGGC
Organism: Streptomyces diastatochromogenes; assembly: GCA_001550305.1. Lineage (GTDB taxonomy): Bacteria > Actinomycetota > Actinomycetes > Streptomycetales > Streptomycetaceae > Streptomyces > Streptomyces mirabilis_D. The sequence continues at coordinate 688 of LRTP01000779.1, read as the reverse complement.
CCGTTCGGGTGCGTCGATAAGGTTCCGCGGTGACCTCAACCTCAAGCCAAGCGCGCCCTTTCCGGGCCGTCGACCTCGGCACGCTCGCCGTCATCGCCTTCAGCGGTGAAGTGCCCGACGGCGACATGCCCTATCTCCTCGCCTACTCCCTGGGCGACGGTGAAGGCGGCCCAGAGGCCGCCACGGCCGCCATCGAGCAGTTGCTGCGGAACAACGGTCTGCCCGTCGGCGACTCGCTACTCGACGGGACCCGGCAGCCGAGCCTGCCGCTCACCCTCCTCGTCGAGGCGGGCCAGGCCGTCGTCACGATGCCGTACCTCAACGCTCAGTGCGTCGTGCCGCCCGAGTGGCTCGCGGCAGTCGGTGAACGGGGCTACGCCTACTTTCTGTTCGCCACCCGCGCCTGGCCCGAGGCCGAGCCCGGCAGGCCCGTCGAGCCGGAGAGCCTGGCGGCCTTCGCGGGTAACGAGGAGATCCTGCTCAGCGCGGCCCACGTACTCCTGCCCGCGCAAAGTTTGCGCGGCTGATGACACGGACCGCGGGCGGCGCCGCGAGGGTGCGGACCGCGGGCGGCAGTCGCGCGTTCGCCCTGCTACTCGTGATCACCGGTGCGGCCGGTCTGCTCGCCGCGTGGGTCATCACGATCGACAAGTTCAAGCTGCTGGAGAACCCGAACTTCGTGCCGGGA
>LRTP01000078.1 GCA_001550305.1 Streptomyces diastatochromogenes | reverse complement strand
GCGGTCCGCGTTGACCCGGGCGCCGGTCCGGCCGGGGCGGGTGACCCGGCGGGGCGTGCTGTCGGCGTCGCGGACCAGCTCCCCCGCGACCGCCCAGCCGACCACCTCGGCGTGCTTGCTCGACCAGCCGAGGGCCTTCGCCTGCTCCTCGCGGTGCGCGCGCACCCGCCAGTTCTCGACTGGTTCGGTCCCTTCGGTCCCTTCGGTCCCGTTCGCGGTCTCCTCGGCCGCCTGGACGGCCTCGTCCGCGTCCGTCAGGGTTCCGGTCGCTCCCGACGCCTCCCCGGCCAGCACAGAGGCGGGGGCCTCCTCGATGGCGACCTCCTCGGCGGCGTCGGCTGGGGCCGTCTCTCGGACGCGCTCGCCGGGGCCGTTGTCGACGCTGGCGGACACCCGACCGCCGACGTAGCGGACGGACACGGTGACGGCGTAGCCGCCTAGTTCGGGGGACTGCTCGATCCGGTCCGCGTTGGCCGCGACGACCTCCTCGGCGCGCCGGTTGAGGAGGATCACGTACGTGTGGCGGCGCTCGCGGCCGACGTAGTGGCCGGCGATGCGGAAGTCCTTGCCGCGGCCCTGCTCCAGGCCGAGGGCGCGCAGGGCGCGGGCGATGGCAACGGAGGGGGTGCGGGGGGTGGGGACGAGGGCCACGGTGGGGTTCCTTCCGAGGGGGTGGGGCGGCGCCGGGGTGGCGCCGCCGTGGGGGGGGTGGGTCAGGCGGTGATGAGGACCGGCTCGTCGGCGGTGAGTTTGCGGCCGCTGCGCAGGACGACCGCGGCGGCGCCCGCGACGGTGGCCCGATAGGGGCGGGCGAGGCACCCGGGCCGAAGGTCGTGGTTCGTCTCGCGGGTCCAGGGGCCGGGGAGTTCGGCGGTCTCGACGGTGACCCCCTTGTTGAAGTAGCCGCGGATGACGTCGCCCGGCTGGATCTCACCGGCGGGGACGATGCGGTACGTGCTCATGGGGTGCCTCCCTGGTCGCTCACTGCCTTACAAGTACAGAGTATGCATACTCAGTAGGCAAGGCAACTCGGGAGGCACCCCGACGTGGCGGTGTTTCAGCTGGTCAGCGACTCACGGTCTCGACCTCGACGCGGACGGCCGGGTCGGCGCGGTAGGTGTCCGCGTACTCGGCGACGAGGTCACCGAGGCCGGGGAGGTCGGTGGCGTCGTCGCAGCGGACCAGCTCCTCGCCTCGACGGGCGGTGATGCCGTACAGGGTGCTCGCGGCCATGGGGGGCGTCCTCTCGTGCGGTGCGGTGGGGGGTGGGGTGGCGGGG
>LRTP01000778.1 GCA_001550305.1 Streptomyces diastatochromogenes | reverse complement strand
CGCTGACCGTCGCGTACGTCGCCGCCTTTGCCGGGTCCCACCCGCTGGCCAAGAAGGTGGGCGCCTGGCCCTCCGTGTTCGGCGTCGCCGGTGCCGTGGCCCTCGCCTCGTGGGCCGTGGCCGACCGGCGGGCCTGAGCCGGTACGCGCCTGAGCCGGTACGCGACGGTGCGGGCCTGAGTACGTACGACGGTCGCCGCCGGGCCCGCCCCTCGCGCCGAGCCCGGCGGCGGTCCCGTCCCGGGCCGACTGTGTCGGCACCGGGTCAGACGACTTCCCCGCGCACCCCCGACCGTCCGGCCGGGACACCCACGATCGACACGGACACGTGCTCCCGTACGGACTCGCCGAGGACCGTGGTCACCGCTTCCGTCAGGGACCTGATCAAGCGGGCGGGCGCGTCGGGGATCTGAGGGTGGGTCAGGCCCGCTTCGCGCATGGCGAGCGTGACGAGCGGTGCGGGCGCCTTGCCGGGTACACCCGCGGTTCCCCAGCGGCGCTCAGGGACGCCGAAGATGGACGATGTCAACGAGCGTCGACGACGCCGTCAGGGCGCTGCTGCTGCTCATGCCCCGCATGGTCGGGCGGGCCAAGCGCATCCCGGTGCCCGCGGAGCTCCAGTCGCTGGCGCTCGCTCCACGGCACCTGTCGCTGCTGTCGTACCTGCTCTTCGACGGGCCTCTGACGGTGAACGACCTGGCCGCCCGCCTCGAAGTCGCGCCGACCACCGTCAGCCTCATGGTCGGCGAGCTGAGCGGTAAGGGAATCCTGGAGCGGCGGGAAGACCCTGCCGATCGCCGGCGCCGCATCGTCAGCATCACCGATGCCCAACGGCCCTCCATCTCCGCGTGGTTGGCGCGCGGAGCCACCGCCTGGCGTCAGGCGCTGGAACCGCTGACCCCCGATCAGCGGCAGCTGGTCATCGACACCCTGCACGCCTATGAGGCCGCGGCGGCGGAGACGGACTCCGCACCCGAGGCCGGGACCGAGGGCGTGACCGAGGGGCCCGTTCCCTGAAATGCCCGGCGGTACGCGTACGGGCTCGTTCCCACCACCCGTTTGAACCGCTCCCGGAACGCCGTCGGTGAGCCGAACCCCGCCTGGGTCGCGATGCGTTCGACCGGGTACGTGGTCGTCTCCAGGAGGTACTGGGCGCGACGGACCCGGGCGCGGTGCAGCCACTGGAGCGGTGTGGTGCCGGTCTGATCGCGGAAGCGGCGGTTGAGCGTACGGGTGCTCATCCCGGCGTGGGCGGCGATGTCCTCCAGGGTCAGCTCACGCTCCGCGTTCCCCTCCAGCCAGGCGAGGAGGGGCTCCATCGTGGTGCCGGACGGTACCGGGGGCTGGTCGTGGATGATGAACTGGGCCTGGCCGCCCTCCCGTTCGAGCGGCATGACCGACATCCGGGCCGCGTGCGCGGCGACCGCCGAACCGTGGTCGTTGCGGATCATGTGCAGGCACATGTCGAGGGCGGCGGCCGCGCCTGCCGAGGTGAGGAACTGGCCGTTGTCGACGTAGAGGACGTTCGGGTCGACGGTCACGGCGGGGTACCTGGCCGCCAGGTCCTGCGCCGCGACCCAGTGGGTGGTGGCGCGCAGCCCGTCCAGCAGGCCGGTGGCGGCGAAGACGAAGGCGCCCACGCAGATCGAGGCGATCCGGGTGCCGTTCGCGGCCGCCGCGCGCAGCACCTCCGTCACACCCGGCGGGAGCGGGGCGGCCGGGTCGGCGACGCCGGGCAGGATGATCGTGTCGGCCTCGGCCAGCGCCTCCGGGCCGTAGGGGGCGCGGATCGTGAACGGGCCCGCGCTCACCTCCTCGTCCGCCGTCGGCGAGCAGACCCGGATCCGGTAGGGCTCCCGGCCGTCCGGCAGCCGGGCCCAGCCGAAGGTGTCGATCGGGGCGGAGAGGTCGAACGGGATGACCTGGTCGAGCGCCAGTACGGCCACGGTGTGCATGGCCAGAGCGTAGGCATATGGCGGATTGTGGCCAAGGGGGGATCGTGGCGTCGTTGGGCGCCTATGGCGTCGTAGGGCCGCGTTCGGGGTGCCTCCGGCCTGTGGTGCGGTGGGTGGCGAGAATCCGTTGGGCCCTGGCAGAAGTGCCGCTTCTGCAAGATCGCGCACGGCCCTAGCGTCAGCCCGTGAACAAGTTCCTTCTCGCCGTGCACGTCCTCGCCGCGATCGTCGCCGTCGGGCCCGTCACCGTCGCCGCCAGCATGTTCCCGCCCAGCGCGCGCAAGGCACTCGCCGAGCCCGGAGACGCACAGGCCCTCTCCACCGTGCGGGTGCTGCACCGCATCTGCCGTGTGTACGCGACGGTCGGCGTCGCCGTGCCCGTGTTCGGGTTCGCCACGGCCAAGAACATGGGCGTGCTCGGCGACACCTGGCTGATCGTCTCGATCGCGCTGACGGCCCTGGCCGCCGTCGTCCTCGCCGCGCTGGTCCTGCCCCGGCAGACCGCGCTCATGGAGGGCATGGAGGGCATGCAGAGCATGGAGGAGTCCATAGAGGAAGGCGTGGGGGGAGGCGGGCAGGGTGCGGCGTACGCCGGAGCGAGCCGTGTCGGCCCGCGGGACACCGCCCGGCTCGCCATGTTCACCGGGCTCTTCAACCTCCTCTGGGCCACCGTCACGATCCTGATGATTGTCCGACCGGGGTCCACCACGGGCGCCTAGCCCTAGGATCCGGCTCATGCATGGACAGGTGTACGGACCACACGATCCGTCGACGCCCTCGGCCTCGACGGCCTACCTCGCCACCCTGGAGGGCCGGCTGACGGCTGACGGGTGCGCCACCCGCTGGGAGGACTGGGCCGGGGTGCCCGTACTGGTGGGGCGACGGTCGGACTTCCGGCTGCGCTGGATGGCGACGAAGCTCCATCTGTTCACCGTGGCCGCGGCGGTTCCGGAGATCACCGTGCCCGTCGTCGAGGGCTTCACCGAACAGGTGACGAAGTACGCCAAGGACACCAAGGGCGGCCTGCCCGTCGGTCTGCAGAACGGGGTCGGCGCCTTCCCCGTCCTGGTCAGCGACCGCGTCGACCCGGCCGCCGTGCGGTGGGCGGAGGAGCGCCAACGCGTGCGGTTCGCCTGTATGACACGGCCCGTCGTGGTCGACACCTCCCGCCCGTACGTGGGCATGTACCGCGGCAAGCCGGCCCTCGGGCGCGTCTACGCCACGTACTTCATCGAGAAGGGCTCGCGGTACTTCTACGGTCCGTGAATCGTCGCTTCAACGGTCCAGGGGGCCTCCCCCGCCGGGCGTTCACCACCACCGGGCGAGGCTGAGCGCCTCGTCCGACGAGTCCCAGGAGTCGCCGGAGCCCGAGGAACCCGCCCAGTCCGCCGCCCGGTACCGCCTCGCCACCGCCGTCGCGATCAGCACCCCCGCCGCTACCACCAGCGTGAAGAACGCCCAGGTGAGCGGCCAGACCGCCGCGTCCGGGGGCTCCGGGTGGGAGTGGAAGGAGATGTACATGAGTGCTGCCGGTGGTCCCGCCACCAGCAGCAGGGGCCAGGCCAGCGCGTCCCGGCGGCCGAGGTAGGCGGCCAGGAGCAGCAGGGTCACGCCGAGGAGGACGGCGCCGAGGACGGTCACCGAGGTCGTTTCGGTGATCGACCCGGTCGCCCCGGGGCGGTTGCGCAGGTCCCAGGGGAGGCAGAGGAGGTACGCCGCGCCGGAGAGGGCGGCGCCGAGCACGCGCGTCAGCCAGCGTTCCGGCCAGGGGCGCGTTCGCAGAGGGCCTAACAGCTTCTCGGTCATGCGTACGAGGGTTGCCGCCCGGGCGGCGGCCCGACAGAGTACGCGTACTCAGGTTCCCGTACTCAGTTCCCGGACTCGGCCCGAACTCGGTTCCCGAACTCGGTCCCGCACTCGGCCCGAACTCGGTTCCCGTACTCATGAGTCGGCGGGCGCCACCGTCGACAGCGGGGGCGCGATGTCCTCCAGCGAGCGCCGTTCGGCGTTCACCGCCAGGAACGCGGCGACCAGGCCCGCCGCGCACATCAGGCCCGCGCCGATCTGGAAGGCCAGCACGGTGTCGCCGACCACGCCGGACTGGGTGAGGTCCGCGAAGACCAGCGGTCCGCTGATGCCGCCGGCCGCCGTGCCGATGGCGTAGAAGAAGGCGATGGCCATCGCGCGGGTCTCCATGGGGAAGATCTCGGAGACCGTGAGGTAGGCGCTCGACGCGCCCGCCGAGGCGAAGAAGAGGGCCACGCACCAGCAGGCCGTCAGGGTCACCGCGCTCAGCGAGCCCCGGCCGAACAGCCAGGCGGTGCCGAACAGCAGCAGCCCGGAGAGCAGGTACGTCGACGCGATCATCCGGCGGCGGCCGACCGTGTCGAAGAGCTTGCCGAGCAGCAGCGGGCCGAGGAAGTTGCCGAGGGCGATCACGGCGAAGTAGTAGCCGGTGGAGCCCGTCGGGACGTCGTAGAACGTGGTCAGGATCGCGCCGAAGCCGAAGGTGATCGCGTTGTAGAGGAACGCCTGGCCGATGAAGAGGGAGAGGCCGAGCGCGGCGCGTTTGCGGTAGGTCGCGAGGACCGTGCGGGCGATGGCGAGGAAGCCGATGGTCTTGCGCTGGTGGATGGTGATCTCCCCGGCGGGGGGCGGCAGTTCGCGGCCGCCGAGGTCGGCGCGGACCCGTTCCTCCACCGAGGCCACCAGTTGCTCGGCCTCCTCCTGTCTGCCGTGGATCAGCAGCCACCGTGGGCTCTCCGGGACACTGCGGCGTACGAGGAGGATGACCAGGCCGAGGACCACGCCGAGGGCGAAGGTCAGCCGCCAGCCGATGTTCGCCGGGAAGAGGGCGGTGTCCAGCGCGACGATCGACAGCAGGGAGCCGCCGATCGCGCCCAGCCAGAAGCTGCCGTTGATGATCAGGTCGACCCGGCCCCGGTACTGGGAGGGGATCAGCTCGTCGATCGCGGAGTTGATGGCCGCGTACTCGCCGCCGATGCCGAAGCCCGTGAGGAAGCGGAAGGTGAAGAACCACCAGGGCTCGAAGGAGACGGCGGTCAGGGCCGTGGCCCCCAGATACACCGCCAGGGTGACCATGAACAGCTTCTTGCGGCCGAAGCGGTCGGTGAGGCGGCCGAAGAACAGCGCCCCGACGCACGCGCCGGCGACATAGAGGGCGGCCGCGGTGCCGGTGACCTGCGCGGAGGTGATCGGCAGGCCGCTGCCGGGCTCGGAGAGGCGTCCGGCGATGTTGCCGACGATCGTGACTTCCAGACCGTCGAGGATCCATACCGTGCCGAGGCCGATCACCACGGTCCAGTGCCAGCGTGACCACGGGAGGCGGTCGAGACGGGCGGGAACGGCGCTGGTGACCCGGCCCCCGGCTTGATCCCGGCCTTCCCCCCGGCCCTTTTCCTCAACGGTGGACATGAGGCTCCCTCCTCGTCGAGCGACGCCTGCCCGGGTTCCCTCCGGAGCACGGCCTACGCCCGCCCGAGTGCGGTCACGCCCTCCCGAGAGGGATCTACGCCCCCACGATCCGCGACACCGTATAGATCAGCAACCCGGCCAACGAGCCCACCACCGTGCCGTTGATCCGGATGAACTGCAGGTCACGGCCGATGTGGGCCTCGATCTTCCTGGTGGTGTGCTCGGCGTCCCAGCCGGCCACCGTGTCGGTGATGAGGGAGGTGATCTCGGTCCGGTACGTCGTCACCACGTACACCGCCGCGCCCTCGACCCACCGGTCGACCTTGGCCTGGAGCCTGGGATCGGTGGCCATGCGGGCGCCCAGCGAGAGCAGGGAGGCCCGCACGCGCAGCCGCAGCTCGCTGCGCTCGTCCTCGGCGGCGGACACGATCATGGATCGTACGGCCGTCCAGGCGGAGGCGATCAGGTCCTGGACCTCGCCGCGGCCGAGCACCTCGCCCTTCAGGCGCTCCACGCGCGCGCGGGTGTCGGTGTCGGACTGGAGGTCGGAGGCGAAGTCGGTGAGGAAGCGGTCGAGGGCGCCGCGGGCCGGGTGGGAGGGGGCGTCGCGCATCTCGGTGACGAAGCGGAGCAGCTCCTTGTAGACCCGCTCGCCGACCTTCTTGTCGACGAAGCGCGGGGTCCAGCCGGGCGCGCCGCCCTGGATCGCGTCCATGACCTGCTCGTCGTGGAACACCAGCCAGTCGTGGGCGCGGATGCAGACCAGGTCCACGACCCGCTTGTGGCCGCCGTCCGCGACGATCTTCTCCAGCATCTTCCCTATGCCGGGCGCGATCTCCTGGGCGTCGGCGCGGCGGGTGATCGCCTCTCCGACCACCGCCTGCACGTCGGAGTCGCGCAGCACGGTCAGGGCGCCTCTGAGCGCGGCGGCGAGCTCGGCGGTGACCCGGTCGGCGTGCTCCGGTTCGGCGAGCCAGGCACCGAGACGGCTGCCGATGCCCACGGCGCGCAGGCGCTGTCGTACGACGTCGGAGGAGAGGAAGTTCTCGCCGACGAACTCGCCGAGCGAGACGCCCAGCTGGTCCTTCTTGGTGGGGATGATCGCGGTGTGCGGGATGGGCAGGCCGAGCGGGTGGCGGAAGAGGGCGGTGACCGCGAACCAGTCGGCGAGCGCGCCGACCATGCCGGCCTCGGCGGCCGCCGCGACATAACCGGCCCAGGGTCCGGCGCCCTCGTGGGTCGCCCATGTCGCCAGGACGTACACGACGGCGACGAAGAGCAGCAGGCCGGTGGCCGTCAGTTTCATCTGACGGACGCCGCGGCGCTTCTCCTCGTCGGCGGGGCTGAACGAGGTCATCGCGCGGTTCGTCGGAGCGGGGGCGGTCGTCGCGTGCCGCTCCCGGCCGGGGCCGGTCGTCGTGCGTTCGGCCTGGTCGACGGCGGTCGTCGCGCGGTTGCCGGGGGCGCCGGGCCGGGCGGACCGCCCTTCGGCGCCCGCGTCTTCCGGTTCTGTTCGTTCCATTCACTCCACCCGTTCGCCGAGCCGTCCGAGGGCTCCGTACACATTGTCCCTTCCTGACCGACTCCCGGAACGGAACAGGAGTTCCCTGCGTCTGTTCGGACGGGGGGAACTCAGGGGAATCCTGGGGCCGTCTCCGGGAAATCTCGGGGGCGTCTCAGGGGCACCTCCGGGGCGTCTCCGGGTCGTTCGAGGCCGCGGGAGGGGGGTCCCGTCGTTTTCCTCCCCACCGTGTACCCCATCATGTGATCATCACTTCGGAGCCTCGGGCTCCCCTCGCCCGAGGGAGACACGCACCGCATGACCAAGCGTCATGGTTATGCCCTGCTGGCCGCCGTCATCGCCATGATCGTGGCCATATCCGGAGCCATATACCTGGGTGTCGCCGCCGACGACGGCACCGGCGGCACCCGCAACGCCACCGCCGACAACCGCGCCCCGCGCGACTCGGCCGCCCCCGCCTCCGCCGGCACCTGGGTCGGCACCTGGTCGGCCTCCCCCGCCGGAGCCGAGCCCGGCACCGAGACGAACGGCATGGCGGGCCGCTCCCTGCGCAACGTCGTGCACACGGACGTCGGCGGCACCGAAGCCCGCATCACCCTGTCCAACCTCTACGGACAGCAGCCGCTGAACATCACGCACGCCTCGATCGCCGTCGCCGCGGCCGAGAACGACGCGGCGGCGGTGGCCGACACCATGCGCCGCCTCACCTTCTCCGGCAGCACCGCCGTGTTCGTCCCGGCCGGAGCGCAGATCATGAGCGACGCCGTGCGCGTGCGCGTCCCGCGCGACTCCGACGTCCTCGTGACCACGTACTCCCCGACCCCGTCCGGCCCGGTCACCTACCACGCGCACGCACGGCAGATCTCCTACGCCGCCCAGGGCGACCGCACCGAGGACGTGACCGCCACCGCGTACACCGAGCAGACCCCGCATTGGCGCTACCTCACCGCGCTCGACGTACTGAGCGACGAATCCGTCGGCACCGTCGTCGCCCTGGGCGACTCGATCACCGACGGCATCACCTCCACGGAGGGCGCCAACCGCCGCTGGACGGACGTCCTCGCCGACCGGCTGCGCGCCGCGGCCGGCACCGGGGACGTACCTCGCTACAGCGTCGTCAACCAGGGCATCAGCGGCAACCAGGTCCTGGCCGAAGGCCTCGGCCGGCCCGCCGACAACCCGAGCGGCCTGAACCGTCTGGAGCGCGACGTGCTCGGCCGTACGAACGTCAAGGCCGTCGTCATCGACCTCGGCGTCAACGACATCCTGCGCAACCAGGGCGAGGTCGATCCGGTGACCGTCACCGACGGGCTGCGGGAGATGGTGCGGCGGGCGCATGCGCGCGGGCTGCGGGTCGTCGGGGCGACGCTGATGCCCTTCGGGGGGCACCGCGGGTACTCGCGCTCGCGTGACGCCGTACGACGGGCCGTCAACGCGGAGATCCGGGCGGGGAAGGTGTACGACGCCGTCGTCGACTTCGACGAGGCGTTGCGGGATCCCTACGATCCACGGCGACTGCGGTCCGATTACGACTCCGGGGACCATCTGCACCCCAGTGACAAGGGGTACAAGCGGATGGCGGAGGTGTTCGAGCTCGGGGATCTGAAGGGGGCGGCGCCCGCGGAGCTGTGACCTCGGCCGGAAACTAGTAGCCGCCGTGCCTCCGCCGATGCCGCTCGTCCCTGCGCTCCCGGTGCCGTTCCCGGCGCTCCTCCTGGCGCTCCCTGCGTTCCTCGTGGCGTTCACGGATGAGGTCGTGGGCGTCGTCGAGGACGTCGAACATGTCACCGAGGCCGTCCCGCCGTGAACCCTCCAGTTCCTTGCGGGCGCTCTTGCGCTCCAGCTTCTCCTGGCGGCGCTCCTCCTTCAGGCGCAGCCGCTCGGCACGGGTCAGCTTGCGCTCCACGCCGACGCCGCCCCAGAAGGCGAAGCCCGTGACGATCACACGCGGGGCGCCCGGGTCCCCGGCGCGCCCCTCCTCGCGGTGGTCGAAGCCGCCCATGATGCCGATGCCGCGGACGACGACCTCGACGCCGGGCGGCACGATGACGTTCACGCCGCCCATGACGGCGACGACGTTGACGACGACCTCGCGGTCCGCGAAGTTCGCCTCGCGCAGGTCGATCTCACCGCCGCCCATGAAGGCGACGGAGTTGAAGCGCTTGGGGACCGTCCAGCGGCCCTTGCGCTCGAAGCCCGACAGGATCGCGACGCCCCACGAGGACGAGCCCTCGCCGCCGACGATCCGCCCCGCCCAACTCCCGCTCTCCTCGGGCTGCTTGACCATGGACACCGGGGCCACGGCGTGCACGCCCGGCAGATCGCGGGTGAGCGGCGCCAGTTCGCTGTACGTCCGTGCCTTGAGCGCCGCTTCCAGCCGCTCCTCGAACTCCTCCATGTCGAGGCGGCCCTCCGCGAGGGCGTCCCGCAGCTGTTCGGCGACTCGTTCACGATCGGCGTCGGAGGCCCGCAGCTCCGGGCTCGGGGATCCGGGGTCCGGCGGCGTCGGTCGCGGGTCGTCGCTTCCCCTGGAAGGCGCATCCTCGGTCATGGGACTCAGCCTACGAGAGAGCCTTCTCCGCGTACATGCGGCTGATGACCGCCTCGATGTCCGGCTCCCGCACCGAGAGGTCCACCAGGGGGAACTCGGCCGCGATCCGCGCCACCAGCTCCGCCGCCGACGCCGCCGCGGGGAAGGCGAGCCACTGCCGGGGCCCCTCCACCTTCACCACCCGCGCCGAGTCCACCTCGATCGGCGGGAGCTCCCGCTCCAGGTCGACCACGAGGGTCCGCTCGCTCTCCCCCACCTCGTGCAGCCCGGTCAACGGACCGTCGTACATCAGCCGCCCGTGGTCGATGACCATCACCCGCCGGCACAGCTGCTCGATGTCGGTGAGGTCGTGCGTGGTCAGCAGCACCGTCGTGCCGCGCTCGGCGTTCAGGTCCCGCAGGAAGGAACGGACCTTGGCCTTGCTGATCACATCGAGGCCGATGGTGGGTTCGTCGAGGTAGAGGACCTCGGGGTCGTGCAGCAGCGCCGCCCCGATGTCGCCGCGCATCCGCTGCCCCAGCGAGAGCTGGCGCACCGGCACGTCCAACAGGGCCTCCAGGTCGAGGAGTTCGACACAGCGGTCGAGGTTCTCGCGGTAACGGGCGTCCGGGATCCGGTACATGCGGTGCATCAGCCGGTAGGAGTCGATCAGCGGAAGGTCCCACCACAGGGTCGTACGCTGCCCGAAGACGACCCCGATGCGCCGCGCGAGCCGGGTCCGCTCGCGGGAGGGGTCGATGCCCGCCACCCGCAGCCGGCCGGCGCTCGGCGTGAGGATGCCGGTGAGCATCTTGATGGTGGTCGACTTGCCCGCGCCGTTCGGGCCGATGTAGCCGACCATCTCACCGCGCGCCACGGTGAAGGAGAGGGAGTCCACGGCCCGTACCCGGCGCCGTTCGCTGCGCAGGAAGCCGGTCTTCTTGCGGACGTCGAAGACCTTCTCGACGCCGTCGAGTTCGATGAAGTCGCCCACCGGATCCCTGACCGGGTCCGTCATCAGGCCTGTTTCCATGTCGGTTCAACTCCCCGTGCTGCGATACGAACGAAGTCCCGCCCGCCAGGCGATCCCCGCCAGCGCGCAGCAGCCCGCCGCGATCAGGGGCGGGGTGAAGGCGATCCAGGTCGGCAGGTCGAGCGGATAGGGCCGGCCCAGCACGTACAGCCCGGGCAGCCAGTTCACGAAGGCCAGCGGGAGCACGAAGGTGACCCCGCGCACCAGGTCCTTGGCGAAGACGGTCGGCGGGTACTGCAGGAGCGTGGTGCCGCCGTACGTGAAGGAGTTCTGCACCTCGGAGGCGTCCTGCGCGATGAACTGGAAGGCTCCGCCCGCCACGAACACGGCCGCGAAGATGGCGGCGCCGCAGAGCAGCATCAGCGGGACCATGAGCAGTCTGAGCGGCGTCCAGTCGATGTCGAGCACGGCGATCGCGTACGCGAGGACCAACAGCCCCTGGGTGACCCGGCCGAGGCGGCGCAGCGCGAAGCGGTCGGCGGCGACCTGGGCGAGCACGGGGACGGGGCGTACGAGGAGGGTGTCGAGGGTGCCGTCGCGCACCCGGCGCCCGAGCCGGTCCATCGAGCCGACCACCAGGTCCGTGATCCCGAAGGAGGTGGCCGAGACGCCGTACAGGAACGCGACCTCGGGCAGGCTGTAGCCGCCGATCCGGTCGACCCGCGAGAACATCAGCAGGACGGCCACGAAGTCGAGGGCGGTCGCCGCGAAGTTCCCGAAGGTGGTCATCACGAAGGAGGCGCGGTAGGCCATCGTGGAGCGGATCCACATCCCGGCGATCATCCGGTAGGCGCGGAATCCGTCCCGCACCCGGGCATACGTCCCCTGCGGCGCACCCAGCACCGCCGAAGCCGCCCGCTCCCCGGAGGTGACCGGGTCCCCGGAGCCCCGTGCGGTGACCGGGTTCCCGGAGCCCCGTGCGGCTTCCGGTACCTCCACCGAGTCAGCCACCCTGCACCACCACCCTCCTTGTCGCCACCGACTGGATCAGTCGGCCCAGAGCCAGGAGCCCCAGCGCCCAGGACGCCTGGAAGACGTACGTGCCGAGGGGGTCCGCGGTGCCGAGCAGGACGTCCGCGGGACCCTGGACCAGGGACGACCAGGGCAGGGCGCGTACGACCTCGCCCAGCGCGCCCGGGAAGACGTTCAGCGGCAGCAGCATCCCCGAGCAGAAGACACCCGCGATCATGGACATCTGCGCCACGCCCGCCCCGTCGAGCAGCCAGAACGCGGACAGGGCCACCAGGTAGCGGAGCGAGAAGCTGACGACCGTTCCGAGCGCGACCGCGACCAGGAACGCGATCCAGGTCAGCGGGTCGGCAGGGAGCGCCAGTTCGAAGAAGAGCGCGCCGAACGCGAGGGGCACCGCTCCGCGCCCCAGCAGATGGAACATGGCCCGCCCCGCGTCCTGGGACAGCCACCACAGCTGGAGGTCGGCGGGCCGGTACAGGTCGATCGCGATGTCACCCGTACGGATGCGCTCGATCAACTCGTCCTCGAAGCCGCCGCCCATCGTCGCCATCGCCATGAGCAGCGCCTGGGAGAGCCACACATAGGTAAGCGCCTGGGCCTGGTCATAGCCGCCGAGGTGCGGTTTCTCGTCCCACAGGGCCATGAAGACGTACGCCAGGATCAGCCCGAAGACGGTGTTGGTGAACACTCCCGCCGCCGTCGCCGTCCGATAAGTGGCGTAGCGCCGGAACCCGCCCACCGCGACGGCCGTGTACAACCGCCCTGTCCCCACGAGGATGTCCCTCCTTGCGTCAAAAGGGCCGTTGTGGCCGAAGCGCAGGAGCCTAGCCCCGCCCGGCTTCGCCTGCCAGGCATTTTCAGGCGCGACACGTGCCGGGATCCGGGAACGGAACGCTTGGTGCGACAGTCTTCAACAGGGGGCGCACCAGGCGTATGAGGGCGTACGGGAACGTACGATGCGAAACAGGAGTCCGGCGAACAGATGAGTGACAAGCCGCAGCCGCAGCAGAGCAGCCAGGGCTGGGCCCCGAAGGAACCGGAACCGGGGCCCCAAGCGGCACCGGGCGGGCCGGGCAGCGACGGCACACCGGGCGATCCGGGTGGGACGGACGCGCCGGGGAAGCCGGGCAAGCCGGGGAAGAAGCCCAGGCGGAAGCGGACGGGCTGGGGGCGGCTCATCCCGACCTGGCGGATGGTGCTCGGCACGTTCCTCGGCGCGACACTGCTCGTGATCGGCCTGTTCGCACTCGGCTACTACCTGGTCAAGATCCCGCCCGCGAACGCCGCCGCGACCAAGCAGAGCAACGTCTACCTGTACGCGGACGGCAGCCAGCTCGCCCGCGACGGCGAGGTCAACCGCGAGAACGTGGCGCTCGCGGAGATCTCGAAGGACGCCCAGCACGCGGCGCTCGCCGCCGAGGACCGCGACTTCTACACCGAGTCGGCCGTCGACCCCAAGGCGATGATCCGCGCCGGCTGGAACACCGCCACCGGCAAGGGCAAGCAGTCCGGTTCGACGATCACCCAGCAGTACGTGAAGAACTACTACCTGGGCCAGGAGCAGACCGCCACGCGGAAGGTGAAGGAGTTCTTCATCTCCATCAAGCTCGACCGCCAGAAGAGCAAGGACGACATCCTCGAGGGCTACCTCAACACCAGCTACTACGGCCGCAACGCGTACGGCATCCAGGCCGCCGCCCAGGCGTACTACGGCGTCGACGCCAAGAACCTGACGGTCGGTCAGGGTGCCTACCTCGCCGCGCTCCTGAACGCGCCGAGCGAGTACGACGTGGTCGCGCACCCGGAGAACAAGTCCGCGGCCGTCGCCCGCTGGAACTACGTCCTCGACGGCATGGTCAAGAAGAACTGGCTGACCCAGGCGGACCGGGCCAAGGTCACCTTCCCGCAGCCCAAGCAGGAAGTGGTCGCCGCCGCCATGTCGGGCCAGCGCGGCTACCTGGTGCAGGCGGTCAAGGACTACCTCGTCTCGAACAAGATCATCGACGAGGACACCCTGACCACCGGCGGCTACCGCATCACGACCACGCTCCAGAAGTCGCGGCAGAACGCCTTCGTGAAGGCCGTCGACGACCAGGTGATGTCGAACCTCGACAAGAAGAACCGCAAGGTCGACCGGTACGTCCGCGCCGGCGGCGTCTCCATCGACCCGGCCACCGGCAAGGTCGTCGCGATGTACGGCGGCATCGACTACACCAAGCAGTACGTCAACAACGCGACGCGCCGTGACTACCAGGTCGGCTCGACCTTCAAGCCGTTCGTCTTCACCTCGGCCGTGCAGAACGGCTCGCAGACGCAGGACGGCCGCACGATCACCCCGAACACGGTCTACGACGGCACCAACAAGCGCCCCGTGCAGGGCTGGAGCGGCGGCTCGTACGCGCCCGAGAACGAGGACAACCGCTCGTACGGGCCCATCACGGTACGCACCGCCACCGACAAGTCGGTGAACGCCGTGTACGCGCAGATGGCCGTGGACGTCGGCCCGAGCAAGGTCAAGCAGACCGCCGTCGACCTCGGTGTTCCCTCCACCACCCCCGACCTGACCGCCACCCCGTCCATCGCGCTCGGCCCGTCCACGGCCAGCGTCCTCGACATGGCGGAGGCGTACGCGACACTCGCCAACCACGGCAAGCACGGCACGTACACGCTCGTCGAGAAGGTCACCAAGGACGGCACGTCGGCCGTGAGCCTGCCCAAGCAGGACACCAGGCAGGCGGTGAGCCGGGAGGCCGCCGACACCACCACGTCCATCCTGCAGAGCGTCGTCGAGGGCGGTACCGGTACCGCCGCGCTGGCCGCCGGCCGGCCCGCCGCGGGCAAGACCGGCACAGCGGAGGAGGACCAGGCGGCCTGGTTCGCGGGCTACACACCCGACCTCGCCACCGTCGTCTCCGTCATGGGCCAGGACCCCGACACCGGCACCCACGAGTCCCTCTACGGCGCCCTCGGCCAGGCCCGTGTCAACGGCGGCGGCTACCCGGCGCAGATCTGGGCGCAGTACACGAAGGCCGCGCTCAAGGGCAGCAGCCCGAAGGACTTCGACCTGCGGCTCCAGCCGGGCGCGGAGGAGCAGCAGCTCCCGAGCACCGGCCCCACCGACCAGACCCCCGGCACCGGTGGCCAGGACAACGGGGGCCAGACCACCGGCGGAACGGCTTCCCAGAGCCCGCCCCCGGATCAGACACAGGGCCAGACCCAGGGGCAGACCGACGGTCAGACCCAGGGCCAGACGGACGGCCAGACCCAAGGGCAGACGCAGGGCCAGACCGACGGCGGCACCACCACCGGGGGCGGCACGACCGACGGGACGACCACCGGCGGCACGACGGACGCGGGCACCACCACCGGTGGCGACACCGCGGCCCCGTCGGGCGGGAGCACGGACGGCGGCGGTACGGCGGGGACGACCGCGGGAGCGGGGCCACTGAGCGGACTGACGTCACGAAAACAGTGACCCGCACCAGTGACCCGCGGGAACCCGGATCCTCAGACCCCCAGATCCTTGATGATCTTCGCCACGTGGCCGGTCGCCTTGACGTTGTACAGCGCCCGCTCGACCTTGCCCTCCTCGTCCACGATCACCGTGGAGCGGATGACGCCGACGACCGTCTTGCCGTACAGCTTCTTCTCGCCGAAGGCGCCGTACGCCTCCAGGACGGTCTTGTCGGGGTCGCCGACCAGGGTGACCTTCAGGGACTCCTTCTCGCGGAACTTGGCGAGCTTCTCGGGCTTGTCCGGAGAGACGCCGATGACGTCGTACCCGGCACCGGCCAGCAGGTCGAGGTTGTCCGTGAAGTCGCAGGCCTGCTTCGTGCAGCCGGGGGTCAGGGCGGCCGGGTAGAAGTAGACGATGACCTTGCGGCCCTTGTGGTCGGCGAGGGAGACCTCGTTGCCGTCGGCGTCGGGCAGGGTGAAGGCGGGGGCGGTGTCGCCGGGCTGGAGTCGCTCGCTCATCGGAACCTCACGTGGCCGGGGTGAATGCTTACGGAACTACGGGAACGAGCGTAATGGGGGTGCCGAGGGGTGAGCGGCGGCCCGAGCTGACAGACTGTCGGCGGCACAGAGACAAAGATCGGAACACGACCACGGAGGCAGCGCGGTGTCGGATACGTCGAGAACGTCGGATACCAGGACTCCGGCGCAGATCGAGGCGGACATCAAGCGCCGCCGCGAAACACTCGCCGAGACGCTCGACGAGATCGGCGTGCGGGTCCACCCGAAGACGATCGTCGGGGACGCCAAGGCCAAGGTCGCCTCCCAGATCGACCACACGCTCGGCCGCGCCTACGTCGGCGTCAACCGGGTGGTCGGCGACGCGAAGGGCCAGCTCGTCACCGAGGACGGCGCGCCGCGCCTGGAGCGCATCGTGCCCCTGGCGCTCGTGGCGGCCGGGGTCGTGGGCCTGCTCGTCGTGGGCTCACGGCGCCGCAAGCGCTGACAACGGCTCGACTCGACTCCGGCTCGGCTCGACCGCGGCTCCACTCGACTCGACCCCGGCTCGACTCGACCCGGCCGGGCGCGACCCGGCTGCGTACGGACGGCTCAAAGGCAGGTAGGTTCGGGACGTGAGCGCCAATCGGGACAAGCAGACCCCCCACCACGACAAGTTGCCCATCCGGATGCTGCACGACCGCGTGCTGGTCCGGCAGGACGCCGCCGAGGGCGAGCGGCGTTCCGGCGGCGGCATCCTGATCCCCGCGACGGCGGCCGTCGGGCGGCGCCTCGCCTGGGCCGAGGTCGTCGCGGTCGGGCAGAACGTACGAACGGTGGAACCCGGCGACCGTGTCCTCTACGACCCCGAGGACCGGGCCGAGGTCGAGGTGCGGGGAATCGCGTACGTGCTGATGCGCGAGCGCGATCTGCACGCCGTGGCGGCGGACCGCTTCGAGGGCTCCGAGGACTCGACCGGCTTGTATTTGTAGGGCGTAGCCGAGCTGACGGGGCTGGTGACCATGGTCACCAGCCCCTTTTGCCTGTGCTTTGCTACCGTGGAAGGCGTTGGAAGGACCCCGACGAGACGCGCCGTACCGGGCGGAGAGCGAACGCGCTCCCAGGCAAAGACGACGCACCCCTGTTGATCACTCACGGAGGTGCCTCTCATGGCCTGGATCCTGCTGCTCGTCGCCGGTCTGCTCGAAGTCGGCTGGTCGATCGGCATGAAGTACACCGACGGCTTCACCCGCCTCGTCCCCAGCGTCCTCACCGGCGCGGGCATCATCGCGAGCATGGTCCTGCTCTCCTACGCCGCCAAGTCCCTCCCCATCGGCACCGCCTACGGCGTCTGGGTCGGCATCGGCGCGGCCGGCGCGGCGGTACTGGGCATGCTCGTCCTCGGCGAACCGGCGACCGCCGCCCGCATCTTCTTCGTCTGCCTGCTCCTGGTGGCGGTGGTGGGCCTGAAGATGACGTCGGGGCACTGACCGGGCACCCGGTTCTCCAACCGGAACACCAAAGCACCGTCGGCGATGCGCAGTTGCTCCAGCGGAAGCGGCCGATCCTGCACGCCGGTCAGGTCCGCACGCCTCCCGAGCAGCCCGTACGCATCCCACAACGCGATCGGCGACGTCGATCGAAGCCAGTACTCGGCCTCGGTCGACTCCTCGTACGAACCCATGACGACCGGCGTGGGAATCCGCGGTTGCCGCGCCCCAACTGCCACGCGGGCACGAGCACCTGGTGCCGGGGAGGCGGAAAGCGACGGGCGACTCCCGGTACGATGGCAGGCGGCTAGCGGCGGTGGCGCAACGGCGACGCAGCAGACTTAGGATCTGTGGCCCGTGAAACGGCTTGAGGGTTCGAATCCCTTCCGCCGCACAGCAAACGGCCTGCGCATCGGAGGATGCGCAGGCCGTTCTCGTGTGCGCTCTCAGCCCAACAGCTCCCGAACCACCGGCACCAGCCCCCGGAACGCCTTCCCCCGGTGGCTGATCGCGTTCTTCTCCTCGGGGGAGAGTTCGGCGCAGGTTCGGGTGTCGCCCTCCGGCTGGAGGATGGGGTCGTAGCCGAAGCCTTGGGTGCCGGTGGGGGTGTGGCGCAGGGTGCCCCTCAGCTGGCCCTCGACGACGCGCTCCGTGCCGTCCGGCAGGGCGAGCGCCGCCGCGCAGGCGAAGTGGGCGCCCCGGTGTTCCTCGGAGATGTCCGAGAGCTGGGCGAGGAGCAGGTCCAGGTTCGCGCGGTCGTCCCCGTGCCGTCCCGCCCAGCGGGCGGAGAAGATGCCCGGGGCGCCGTTCAGGACGTCCACGCAGAGGCCGGAGTCGTCGGCGACGGCGGGCAGGCCGGTGGCCTGGGCCAGGGCGTGCGCTTTGAGGAGGGCGTTCTCGGCGAAGGTGACGCCGGTTTCCTTGACGTCGGGGATGTCCGGATAGGCCTCCGCGCCGACGAGGTCGTGGGTGATACCTGCGTCGGCGAGGATCGCCTTCAGCTCGGTGATCTTTCCGGCGTTGCGGGTGGCGAGGATCAGGCGGGTCATGGCCATCAGTATCGCCGAGGCCCTTTCCCGGGTCCGCCCGGTGGTCGTTACGGCGTGCAGACCTTGGTCAGCTCTCCGGCCGCGTCGGTGACCGGGCTGACATCGGGGGTGTTGTCGCCGTTCTTGATGGCCGTACGGACGTTGCCGACGGCCTTGTTCAGGTCGTCGACCGCCTTGTTGACGTCGGCGTTGTCCGTCTTGTCGCCGATCTTGTCGAGGTTGTTCTCGATCGCGTTGAGGGACTCGTCGGTCTGCGTCGGGTCGTTCGCCGCGTTCTCCACGGCCTGCTGGAGGCTGGTGACGCTGTCGGCGATGGAGTCGGCGGTCTGGACACAGTCCAGGGCCTTGTTGACGGCGTCGCAGCCCACGGCCGCCGGCAGGGCGACGAGTACGGCGGCGACGGCGAATGCGGCTGTGCGGCGTCGGTGGCGCGCGGCCATGGAACGGTCCCTCCCCGTGGACAAACATGTGGTCGACCCCGTGGCGCGGTCGGCTCGGCCCGTGCGAGGGCCGACGGGGGCGCACGGCTGGACCGTACGCCCGTACCCCTAAGAACGCGAAGGGTTATTCCGCGGTTGCCTCGAGGGTCGCCCGCTGGATCGCCGCGAGCTCGTCGCAGCCGGCGACGGCGAGGTCGAGCAGGGCGTTCAGCTCCTTGCGGTCGAAGGGCTCGGCCTCCGCGGTGCCCTGGACCTCGACGAAGCGTCCGTCGCCGGTGCAGACGACGTTCATGTCGGTGTCGGCCTTCACGTCCTCCTCGTAGCAGAGGTCCAGGAGGGGGATCCCGCCGACGATGCCGACCGAGACGGCGGAGACGGTGCCGGTCAGGGGCTTGCGGCCGGGCTTGACCAGCTTCTTGCCCTGCGCCCAGGTGATCGCGTCGGCCAGCGCCACGTACGCGCCGGTGATGGCCGCCGTGCGCGTGCCGCCGTCGGCCTGGAGGACGTCGCAGTCGAGGACGATGGTGTTCTCGCCGAGCGCCTTGTAGTCGATGACGGCGCGCAGGGAGCGGCCGATGAGGCGGGAGATCTCGTGCGTACGGCCGCCGATCTTGCCGCGGACCGACTCGCGGTCTCCGCGGGTGTTCGTGGCGCGGGGAAGCATGGAGTACTCGGCGGTGACCCAGCCCTCTCCGCTGCCCTTGCGCCAGCGCGGGACGCCCTCGGTGACGGAGGCGGTGCAGAACACCTTGGTGTCGCCGAAGGAGACGAGGACGGAGCCCTCGGCGTGCTTGCTCCAGCCGCGCTGGATGGTGATGGGGCGCAGTTGTTCGGGGGTGCGGCCGTCGATTCGAGACATGGCGTTGAGCCTAGCCGCATACGGCTGAGGGGCCGCCTCCGGTTGCGGAAGCGGCCCCTCAAGGGTGAGGTGGGGGGCTCAAGGGTGCCCCTTCGGCTCACATCGGCTCACATCGACGCACGTCGGTTCGCGTCGCTTCGTATCGTGACTTCTCGGTTCACATCATGTCTTCGATGTCCGCGGCGATGGGGTCGGCGTCCGTGCCGATGACGACCTGGATGGCGGTGCCCATCTTGACGACTCCGTGGGCGCCGGCGGCCTTCAGGGCGGCCTCGTCCACCTTGCTCGGGTCCACGACCTCGGTACGCAGGCGGGTGATGCAGCCCTCGACCTCTTCGATGTTGTCGATGCCGCCGAGCCCGGCGACGATCTTCTCAGCCTTCGTGGCCATGTCCTACTCCCTGATCAGAACCGCTTTGTCGCAGTAACCCACAGTTGGCCCATCTTTGCGAGCGGCCATGTCGCGCGTACCGAATGATGGCGTTCACGACAGCGCAACCGTTCGTCGACTGGTCTACACCAGTGGGCGTGCAGTCGCCAACCCGGCCCCGCCCGGAGGACGCCCATGAGTGCCGACAGCGCCCCCGCGCCCGCACGGGCCCGCTGGAACAAGCTGTTCCAGGGGCTGCAGAAGATGGGCCGCAGCCTCCAGCTGCCGATCGCCGTGCTGCCGGCCGCGGGCCTTCTCATCGGGCTCGGCCAGCCTGGCGTGTTCGGCGCCGAGGGGCTCGGCTGGGACAACGTCTCCAAGATCATGAGAGGTGCCGGCGGCGCGCTGCTCGACGGCTCGCTCGGGCTGCCGATGCTGTTCTGCGTGGGCGTGGCCATCGGCATGGCGAAGAAGTCGGACGGGTCGACGGCGCTCGCGGCGGTCGCCGGCTTCCTCGTCTACTACAACGTGCTGCGCCAGTTCCCGGTGAGCTGCCCGGGCGGGGCGAAGGCTCTCACGAACATCGGCTGCCAGGCGGCCGACTCCTCGGTGGCCCCGTTCACGTACCAGAATCCGGGGGTCTTCGGCGGCATCGTCATGGGGCTGATGACCGCGTACGTCTGGCAGCGCTACCACCGCACCAGGCTGGTCGACTGGCTCGGGTTCTTCAACGGGCGGCGGCTGGTGCCGATCATCATGGCGTTCGCGGCGATCGCGTTCGCCGTGCTGTGCCTGTGGGTCTGGCCGCCGGTGGGGCGGGGCCTCGAGCACTTCAGCGACTGGCTGGTGGGCCTGGGCTCCTGGGGTGCCGGTGTCTTCGGCGTGGCCAACCGGGCGCTGCTGGTGGTCGGTCTGCACCAGTTCCTGAACGTGCCCGTCTGGTTCCAGTTCGGCAGCTACACCGCGCCGGACGGCACGGTCGTGCACGGTGACATCACCATGTTCCTGGCGGGCGACCCGAACGCCGGGCAGTTCACGTCCGGCTTCTTCCCCATCATGATGTTCGCGCTGCCGGCGGCGGCCCTGGCCATCACGCACTGCGCCCGGCCCGAGCGCCGCAAGGAGATCGGCGGGCTCATGCTGTCGGTCGCGCTGACCTCGTTCGTCAC
Organism: Streptomyces diastatochromogenes; assembly: GCA_001550305.1. Classification (GTDB taxonomy): domain Bacteria; phylum Actinomycetota; class Actinomycetes; order Streptomycetales; family Streptomycetaceae; genus Streptomyces; species Streptomyces mirabilis_D. The sequence continues at coordinate 6,450 of LRTP01000778.1, read as the reverse complement.
GGGCATCACGGAACCGCTCGAGTACTCCTTCCTGTTCGTCGCGCCCGTGCTGTACGTGATCCACGCGCTGCTGACGGGAGTGTCGATGGCGGTGACCTGGGGGTTGGGCGTGCATGACGGTTTCGGCTTCTCCGCCGGAGTCATCGACTACGTCATCAACTGGCATCTGGCGACCAAGCCGTGGGCGATCGTGCCGATCGGGCTGTGCTTCGCCGTCGTGTACTACGTGATCTTCCGGTTCGCGATCACGAAGTTCGACCTGAAGACTCCGGGCAGGGAGCCGGAGGAGGAGCACGAGGACACGACCAAGCCGTAGGCGGTTCGTTCACGGGCCGCGGGCCAGCGCCTCTTTCGGGGCGCGGCTTCGGCGTGTCCGGAACCGGTTCGTCCTCTTATGACCCGGGCCACAAAATTAGCGGGTTCCTTATCTCACCTTCACCGTGCTACAACAGGTCTACACCACTGAGTGGTGTAGACCACGCCGTCCCCACCCCCCTTCCTTGTCCTCTGGGCGGCGCCTTGTCCACTGGAGGAAGTTGTGACCACGGCCAGCGCCGCTCCCGCGGCCGACAAGAAGAAGGGCTCCGGCGCGATGGCTGTCCTGCAGCGCATCGGCCGCAGCCTGATGCTGCCGGTCGCCGTACTGCCCGCCGCCGCGCTGCTCGTGCGTCTCGGCAACACGGACATGCTGGGGCGCCCGTCCTTCCCCACATTCTTCACCAAGATCGCCGGCTTCATGACGGCCGGCGGCAACGCGATCCTCGACAACATGGCACTGCTGTTCGCCGTGGGCATCGCGATCGGCTTCGCGAAGAAGTCGGACGGCTCGACGGCGCTGGCGGCCGTGGTCGGCTACCTGGTGTTCAAGAACGTGCTGGCGACGTTCACCGACAAGAACCTGCCGAAGGTGGCCACGGCCGTCGACGGCAAGGTGGTCATGGTGAACGCCCCCGTGGACGCCAAGGTCCTGGGCGGTGTGGTGATGGGCATAGTCGTCGCCCTGCTGTACCAGAAGTTCTACCGGACCAAGCTGCCCGACTGGGCGGGCTTCTTCGGCGGCCGCCGGCTCGTCCCGATCCTGTCCGCCTTCGCGGGTCTGCTGATCGGCATCGTCTTCGGTTACATCTGGCCGGTCCTCGGCACGGGTCTGCACAGCTTCGGTGAGAAGCTGGTCGGTTCGGGTGCCGTCGGCGCCGGCATCTTCGGTGTCGCCAACCGTGCGCTGATCCCGATCGGCATGCACCACCTGCTGAACTCCTACCCCTGGTTCCAGGCGGGCGACTACCACGGCAAGAGCGGTGACATCGCGCGCTTCCTGGCCGGCGACCCGACCGCGGGCCAGTTCATGACCGGCTTCTTCCCGATCATGATGTTCGGCCTCCCGGCCGCGTGCCTGGCGATCGTGCACTGCGCCCGCCCCGAGCGCCGCAAGGTCATCGGCGGCATGATGCTCTCGATCGCGCTGACCTCGTTCGTGACGGGTGTGACCGAGCCGATCGAGTTCACGTTCATGTTCATCGCGCCGGTCCTGTACGCCATCCACGCGGTCCTCACCGGTGTCTCGCTGGCACTGACCTGGGCGCTCGGCATGAAGGACGGCTTCGGCTTCTCGGCGGGCGCGGTCGACTTCGGTCTGAACCTCGGCATCGCGACCAATCCATGGGGCCTGGTCCTGGTGGGTCTGTGCTTCGGGGTGGTCTACTACGCGGTCTTCCGCTTCGCGATCATCAAGTGGAACCTCCCCACGCCGGGCCGCGAGTCCGACGAGGAGCTGGCGGAGCTGCTGAAGGCGGAGGCCAAGTAGCCCCCGCACACACGACCGAAGGCCCCTGCGGCCCAGCGATCGCTGGGCCGCAGGGGCCTTCGTCACGTCGGCGCCCTCATCGCAGCAGGCTGCCGCCGTCCACGGTCAGGACCTGGCCGGTCAGCGCCTCCGCGGCCTCGGAGGCCAGGAAACCCACGGTTGCCGCGACGTCCTCGGGGACGAGCGGACGGGGCAGTGCCTGGGTCGCCTCGGCCATGGTGAACGCCTCGTCGGGCTGATACGCGGTCGCCGGGGTGCGGGTGAGCCCCGGCGCCACGGACGTCACGGCGATACCGTCCTTGCCCAGCGCGACGGCCAGGGTGCGCCCGAACGCGGTGAGGGCCCCTTTGCTCGTGATGTAGCCGAGCAGGTCGGCACTGGGTGGCTTCCAGACGGTGTCGGAGGTGATGAGCACGATCCGGCCGAACCCGCGCTCCCGCATACCGGGGGTGAAGGCCTGGGACAACAGCAGAGCCGACTCCACGTTGACGGCCTGGATCCGTCGCCAGGTGGCGAGGTCGACGGTGTCGAGTTCCACCAGGTCGCTCGCGGCGGCCGAGTGGACGAGAACATCGACCCGGCCGTACGTCTCGAGCACTTCGGCGGCAGCCCTCCGTACGTCCTGTTCCACACCGAGATCGCACGCGATGTCCCCGGCGCGGTCCAGCACCACGACGCGGTGGCCCAGCCGGGCGAGTTCACGGACGATCGCCCCGCCGATCGCGCCGTCTCCGCCGGTCACCACCGCGACCCGTGAGGTCGAGACATCAGCCATGGTTCATCTCCTCGTTTCGCGACGCCGGTCGGTGGACCGCGGTGGCCGCGAGCGCGGCGCTCCACGCAACAACTTGCTCTGGCAAGCAATTGTGCGCCCACTGTCGGCCACACGGCAAGTCACGTAGGCCACAGGCACCGGAAACCCCCCGGCCGCCGGGCGCGGCGGCGACCGGCTCAGGGCCGCCGCCGCTGCGGCATAGTGGGACGTGATACCGCCACACGCCGCAGCACCTCCCGGGTACGGGCCGGTGCGGACGCGCGTGCACCCGCCCTTACACACTTCGGGACCGCAATGCCTACCAGCAGCCGCTTCGTCGTCGCCGTCCACGCCCTGGTCGCCCTCGCGGTCAGCGGCGACAAGCCCCTGCGCTCCGAAGACCTCGCCTACTCGGCCCACACGAGTCCGGTCGTGATCCGGGGCCTGCTCTCCCGGCTGAGCAGCGCGGGCCTCACCAAGTCCCAACTCGGGGCGGGCGGTGGCGCGCTCCTGGCCAAGCCGGCCGAGGAGATGCGACTGCTGGAGGTGTACGAGGCGGTGGAGGACACCCGGCTGTTCACCATGCACCGCACACCGCCGCCGGCCGACTGCGCGGTCGGCAGCAACATCGTGGACGCCCTCCAGCCTGCTCTGACCCGTGCTCGCGAGGCATTCGAGGCGGAGCTGGACCACACCACGATCGCGGAACTCGCCGACGCGGTCGCCCGTCTCGGAAAGTTCACGATGCCGCTCGAATGGTGAGCGCCCGACGGGGTGGCCTGTGGTCCCGCTTTCCGTGGTCCCGCTTCGCAGGAAACGTCTCTGTGTCACTTACACAGTGATAGTCTCGGGCATCCGCTGGGCCGACGGGGTGCCGAATCCCGCTCGTCCGAGTCATGAGTGCGCGTGCGACGGTCCCCGACTCCGAGAGCCCCGCGGTCCATCACGGTCAATCCCCCAGGCAGCCGCCTCCCCCGGCGGACGCCATCCACGATCGGAGCGCAAGATGAGCAACACCCCCTCGGCTGTGGACCTGCTGCGGCGCAGCCTCGACACCTTCCTCGCAAAGGACATGAAGGCCTGGACGGACCTGTGCGCCGACGATGTCGTCGCCGAGTTCCCGTTCGCCCCGGAGGGGGCGCCGGCGCGCATCGAGGGGCGCGAGGCCCTCTTCGACTACCTCCGCGGCTACCCCGACGTCATCGACGTGCGGGAGATCCCGGCGGTGCGCGTCTATCCGACCGACGACGAGAACGTGGCGATCGCGGAGTGGAGCGTGAAGGGCAGCGTGGTGTCCAACGGCAATCCCTACAACATGAGTTACGCGACCTTCGTAACCTTCCGCGACGGTCTCATCGCGAACTACCGGGAGTACTGGAACCCGCAGGTCTTCCTGAACGCGCTCGCCGGCGCGAACTTCTGATCCCACAGCCGTAGTTGCAGGCCCCGGACGCCGCCGGTCGGCACGGATCGACAGCAGCCGGCAGAAGTCGGCCCGCGGCGTCCACGAGGCAGTCAGATTCCTTGCCCAAGCAATCAAATGACTCTATGGTTGCTCCGTCAAGCAAGTCACAGGCCTTGCGGAGACACGTCATAGGCCTTGCAGAGAAGAGGTCCGGAACATGGATACCCACGCCACCCGCCGAAGCCTCCTGGCACGCGCCGCCGCGCTCGCCGCGGTGCCCGCGATCGGCTCCGTCGTCGCGGACACGGCACTGGGCTCACCGGCCGTCGCCGCCGACGCCACCGACCTGCCCGACTACGCCCCGGTTCCCTCGTCGTCGCTCGGCCCGGCGATCAACAGCCAGGGCTACTACGTCGGTCGGATCAAACGGAACCTGTACTGGGTCACCGACGGAACCTACGTCTCGGCCTTCCTGACCACCCGCGACGGCGTGGTGCTCCTCGACGCGCCGCCGTCGCTCGGCCACAACATCCAGCGCGCGATCGACGACGTGACCAAGCCCAGCGGGCTGACCAACAAGGTCACGCACCTGATCTATTCGCACCACCACTCCGACCACGCGGGCGGGTCGGGCATCTTCGGCCGACGGGTGACCCGGATCGGGCACTCCGAGACCCGCAGACTGCTCATACGGGACAACGACCCCAACAAGCCGGCGCCCGAGGAGACCTTCGACGACCACCGGGTGCTCCACATCGGCGGGGAGCGCATCGAACTCGCGTGGCACGGCGCCAACCACACCCCGGACAACATCTACATCCACCTGCCCGACCACGACACGCTGATGCTCGTGGACATCGCCCTGCCCGGCTGGGTGCCGTTCGCGAACCTCAACATCAACGAGGACATCCCGGGCTCGCTGCTGGCGCCGGCCAAGGCCCTGACGTACCCGTGGACCACCTTCGTCGGAGGCCACCTCGGCAGGCTGGGGACGCGGCACGACCTCAAGATCCACCAGGACTACATGGCCGACCTCGACACGGAGATCCGCCGCGCACTCACGACGGTCGACGCGACGCCGTACTTCGTCAAGTACGGCAACAACACCTGGGCCGCGGTGTAGACCTACCTCGACGAGGTGATCGCGGTGGCCTCACGCCCGGTCGTGACCAAGTACACCGGGACCCTCGCCGCCGCCGACGTCTTCACCGAGAGCAACGCCTTCATGCTGATGGAGTCGATACGCCTCGACGGCGGCTTCGGAATGACGGTCCACGACTGACCGATGCCCGATGCCCGGACAGGTCCTGGGGCCGCCTGCACGGACCGGGTCCCCCCAGGATCTAGATCTCGTACGTCACCCTCGGCACCGCCAGCTCCACCGGACCGTCGAAGACCTCGCGTGCGTCGGCGAGGTTGACCGCGGGGTCCGTCCACGGCGGGATGTGGGTGAGCAGCAGGCGACGGGCGCCGGCGCGGTCGGCGCTCTCGCCCGCTTCGCGGCCGTTGAGGTGCAGGTCGGGGATCTTCTCCTTGCCGTGCGTGAACGCGGCCTCGCAGAGGAACAGGTCGGTGTCCCGGGCGAGTTCGTCCAGCGCCTCGGTGACACCGGTGTCCCCGGAGTACGTCAGCGACTTCCCGTCGTGCTCGATGCGGATGGCGTACGCCTCCACGGGGTGGCGCACCCGCTCCGTGTGCACGGTGAACGGGCCGATCTCGAACGTGGCCGGTTTGACGGTGTGGAAGTCGAAGACCTCGCTCATCGAGGAGGCGGTGGGAGTGTCCGCGTACGCGGTGGTCAGTCGCTGTTCCGTGCCCTCGGGTCCGTAGACGGGGAGCGGGTCGCAGCGGCCGCCGTCGTGGCGGTAGTAGCGCGCGACGAAGTACGCGCACATGTCGATGCAGTGGTCGGCGTGCAGATGGCTGAGGAAGATCGCGTCGAGGTCGTAGAGACCGCAGTGGCGCTGCAGCTCGCCAAGGGCACCATTGCCCATGTCGAGAAGCAGCCTGAAGCCGTCGGCCTCGACGAGGTAGCTCGAGCAGGCCGATTCCGCGGACGGGAACGACCCCGAGCAGCCGACGACGGTGAGCTTCATAGGAGCTGGAACCTCCGCGCTGACAGGAAGTGCAGAGAGTAGATGCGGGGTGCAGGTACTCGGGTGCAGATACGGGAACGGGGGTCGTGCGGTCCGTCGAGCGTAAGGCGCAAAAGGGCGGGTCGCTCCTCCACCAGGGGCTGTTGTGGGCGAACTCACCTGTGGTGTCACCGGTTCGGATGGATGGTCGACCGGAGGTCGGATCCCCGGTTCTCGCGGGCGGCGGGCGGGGCGGAGTGCGCGCCGGTACCTTCTTTGGTATGGACACGTCCTGGTGGCTCGCGTTGGCGGCCGTGGTGCTGCTCGCGCTGGTCGCGACGCTGGTGGACGGCTGGGGGCGCCGTGGGCGCCGAGTGCGCCGCCCGGACCGGGCCGTCGGTCGGACTCGGCC
>LRTP01000777.1 GCA_001550305.1 Streptomyces diastatochromogenes | reverse complement strand
TGCCGGACACCGCGGCGGGCGCCGGTGGCGTGGGCGGCCCGGCGTCCGCAGCCCAGTGCCGGGTGCGCTGGAAGGCGTACGTCGGCACTTCCGTCACCAGCGGCCCCCCACCGCGTCCGGTCAGCCGTGACCAGTCCACCGGTACTCCGCCGGTGTGCGCCTGTGCCAGGGCCCGCACGAAGCGGTCGTCGGCCGGGTCGGGCCGGCCGGTGCACAGCACGACGGTCACCTTGGGGCCCGCGGTGGCGGCCACCTGCTGCACCCGGCCGAGCACACCGAGGCCGGGCGCGCATTGCAGGACGAGGTCGTGCCCGTCGGCGACCGCCGCGGTGAGCCGGGCCGACAACTCCGGATCGTCGGAGCGCAGCACCGGGTGCGGTTCGACGCCGTACGAGCGCCAGGCGTCCGCCCAGCCGTCGTCCGGCCCCGGTGGAACGACGAGCACTGTGCGGCGGGCACCGGCAGCGCCCTCGACCACGGCCGGCGACGTACGTCCGGCGGCGAGGGCGTCCAGCCCGTCGAGGAGCGTGGCGCGGTCGGCGCCGGTCACCACCGCCCGGTGCCGGAACAGCGACCTGCCGGCCAGCACCTGGCCGATCGCCCTCGCGTCCTGCTCGGGGTGGCTGCGCGCGTGTTCGGCATGCCGCCGGGCCTGGGCCCGCAGCGCGGACCGGGTGGGCGCGGACAGCAGCCACACCAGCGGGCCGTCGTCCGGCGCGGCGGCGGACGACGTCTCCGGGTCCCGCGGCGCTTCCTCCAGGACGACGTGGGCGTTGGTGCCGCTCATGCCGAACGCGGACACCGCGGCGCGGCGCGGGGTGTCCCGACGTGGCCAGGGGACGGCTTCGGTGAGCAGCCGGACCGCCCCGGAGCCCCAGTCGGCGTGCGGCGTCGGCCGGTCGGCGTGCAGCGTCCGCGGCATCCGCTCGCGCCGCATGGCCATGACCGCCTTGATGACGCCACCGACCCCCGCGGCGGCCATGGAGTGGCCGATATTGGACTTCACCGATCCCAGTCGCAGCGGCTGTTCGGGGTCGCGTCCGGTGCCGTAGGCCGCCAGCAGGGCGTTGGCCTCGACCGGGTCGCCCAGCGCAGTGCCGGTGCCGTGTGCCTCGACCAGGTCCACGTCCCGCGGAGCGAGTTCGGCGTCGGACAACGCCGCGCGGATGACGTCCTGTTGGGCGAGGCCGTTGGGGGCGGTGAGCCCGTTGCTGGCACCGTCCTGGTTGATCGCGGTACCGCGTACCACGGCGAGCACGGGATGGCCGAGCCGCCGGGCCCGGCCGAGGGTCTCCAGCAGCAGCACGCCCGCGCCCTCCGCCCAGCCGGTGCCATCGGCATCGGCCGAGAACGCCTTGCACCGGCCGTCCGGCGACAGCCCGCGCTGGCGGCTGAAGCCGATGAACGAGTCGGGGCTGGCCAGCACGGTCGCGCCACCGGCGAGGGCCATGTCGCTCTCGCCGGTGCGCAGCGACCGGACGGCGAGGTGCAGGGCTACCAGCGAGGACGAGCAGGCGGTGTCCACCGTCATCGCCGGGCCACGGGCGCCGAGGAGGTACGCGATCCGGCCCGAGGCCACACTCGGCGCCAGGCCGGTGATCCGGTAGGCCGCCATCTGATCCGCCTCTTCGACCCCGCCGCCGTCGGCGCGCGGCCGGTAGTCCTGCATCGCGATGCCGAGGAAGACGCCGAGGGCGCTGTCGCGGACGGACAACGGGTCGACCCCGGCCCGTTCCATCGCCTCCCAGGCGGTCTCCAGCAGCAGCCGGTGCTGCGGGTCCATCGCGGCGGCCTCCCGGGGGGACACCCCGAAGAACGGGGCGTCGAACCCGGCGACGTCGTCGAGGAAGCCGCCCTCACGGGTGTAGCTGGTGCCGGAGTGCTCCGGGTCCGGGTGGTACAGCTCGGCCAGCGGCCATCCCCGGTCCCGAGGGAAGCCGGACACCGCGTCCACCTCGTCGCGGACCAGCTCCCACAGGCGATCGGGCCCGGTGACCCCGCCGGGGTAGCGGCAGCCCATCCCGACGATCACGATCGCGTCGTCGTCCACCGGCCCCGCGCTGGTGCCGCTGGCCGCCGGAAGGGGCTCACTTCCGGCCGACCGGCTGGGAACGGGTGTCGGGGCGACGGTGGCGGGGGATCCCGACGGGCGTGGCGTCCGCGTCGCCGTGGTCGCCTCCAGGTGTGCGCACAGGGCCGCCGGGGTGGGGTGCTCGTAGGCGAACGTGACGGAGATACGGGCTCCGGTGGCCGTCTGGAGCCGCCGGTGCAGCTCCAGCGCGCCCACCGACGTCAGGCCGATGTCGAGGAACGAGCGCTGCGGGTCGACGTCGGACGGTGAGGCCAGGCCGGTCACCGCGGCGACTGCGGCCCGCACCACACTGGCCAGCCGCTCGCCGCAGAGTGCCTCGTCGGCACCGTACGGGACAGCGTCGGCGGAAGAGTCGGCGGGCGGCTCCACGGCGGGGGCGGGTCCGCCGC
>LRTP01000776.1 GCA_001550305.1 Streptomyces diastatochromogenes | reverse complement strand
GCGGTGCCGCGGCGGTCGCGTGACTCGGCGCCGGGCCCTACCGACGCAGGGGCTGCGGCGGCTGCCGGTGGGGCCGCCGTGTCCTGGGCGGCGGGGTGCACGGTCGGCAGGCACAGGGTGAAACAGCTGCCCTCGTCTTGGGTGCTCTGGGCGTGGATGGAGCCGCCGAGCAGGTAGGCCAGCAGCCGGGCGAGGATGAGCAGGCTGTTGAGCGGGGTCCGCAGCTCGTGGCTCATGTTGGCCAGGAACTCCGACTTGTACCTGGAGGCACGGGCGAGCTCCCGGGCCCGGGCCTCGAGCTCCTTCCGCGCTTGCTCGATCTCCAGGTTCTTCGTCTCGATGTCGCGGTTCTGGCCGGCCGGCAGCGCCATGACGGGCAGCACGACGAGGCTGGCAGGGGCCGCACCCCCGAGACCGGAGGAGACGGTGACGTAATCGGCTGGGACGTCGTCCACCGCAATGGTGCGTCGGCTGCGGGCGGCCCGGCCCGGCGGCCGGGCTCTCGGAGGGCGCACTGCGGGGCCGACGCCTCGCCCTCCTGGAGCACGCGGCGGCGTACAACCTGCGCATCGTCATGACCTTGGACCAGAAGGTCGAGAAGGCCGCCCCGATGCCACCACCTTCGCGGAGAACCTGCCGGAGACGGCCGCGGAGCTGTACGTCACCGACGCCGCCGCCGCCGAACTGGCCAAGGCGGACCGGCTGCCGAGGTCCTCGATCGACGCGGAGTTCTACGGACTGGTGGCCGACCGCCGCGTCGCCCGGACCGGGTGTGGTCGGCATGGCTATGGGGCGACGACCTCGTGGCCGTACGGCGCGAAGTGCTTCGGCAGTTCGCCAACGGCATCGACGCCGCGGGCCAGCACGTACACAGGGCCTTCCTCGCCCCCGGGCGGGTCCTCGGGGAAGGCGTCGACCTCACCGGCGAGCACGGAGTGGAGGCCATCTGCTTCGCCGACACCCGCGGCTCCCGGGGCGAGATCGTGCAGAACATCGGCCGCGCGCTCCGCCTGAACCGGGCGCCCCGTCATGGCCGGCTTCGGGCGGCGAGAGCGGATCGACTACGCGCCATCCGTCAGTCGAGCAGGGCCTCAGCGACGCGCTCGACGGCGCGTGGCCTTCACCACAGTTTGCTCATTTAAGGACGGATAACCCCATATAAAGAGTTTTATAGCTAGCTGCACTCCCTCGGCATCCAGCTCCAGGGATTCAACGACCAGTGACATGGGAGAAGCGTTTGATCACGGCACGTAAAGGACGCACCCGGCTGGTGGCTGCGGTCGGTGTACTCGGCGGTGTGCTCTCACTCACGGCCCTCGGCGGTACCAGCAACGCTGCTACCAGCGGTAACGACGCCGGGAATCACCCGAAACCGCAGGCGCGGGCGGATCAGGCGGCCACCCAGGAGGCTTCCGACGCCCGAATAAGGATCACACCCAGGCAAGGTGCCTACGCCGTCGGGATCAACGACTCCGTCAAGGTCACCGTCAGCAACGGCCAGCTCACCAAGGTGACCATGACCGCCGTCGCGACCGGCGCCGAGGTTCCGGGCACCCTGTCCGCCGACGGCACGTCCTGGAAGCCGAACGGCCGCCTGGAGCGGTCCACCAAGTATCAGGTCGCCGCGGAGGCCAAGGACGCCAAGGGCCGCTCCGTCACCGGGAACGCCACGATCACCACGGTCTCCCCGGCGAACAACTTCATCGGACACCTCTCCCCCGAGGACGGCTCGACCGTCGGCGTGGGCATGCCGGTGACGGTCAACTTCGACAAGGCGATCAGCAACAAGGCCGCCATGGAGTCGAAGATCCAGGTCAGCTCCAGCAGCGGCCAGCAGGTCGTCGGCCACTGGTTCAACAACGACCGCCTGGACTTCCGCCCCAACAACTACTGGAAGCCCGGCTCCACCGTCACCGTCACGCTCAATCTCCACGGCATCCAGAAGACGGTCACGTTCAAGATCGGCCGGAGCCAGATCAGCACGGTCGACGCCAAGACGAAGCAGATGACCGTCGTACGGGACGGCAAGACGATCAAGACCATCCCGATCTCGTCCGGCAGCACCGAGCACCCGACGTACAACGGTCAGATGGTCATCTCCGAGAAGTTCAGGCAGATCCACATGAACGGTGCGACCGTCGGCCTCACGAAGAAGGGCGGCAAGCCCTCCTACGACATCGAGGCCGTACCGCACGCCATGCGCCTGACCGCCTCGGGCACCTTCATCCACGGCAACTACTGGGGTGCCGACGCGGTCTTCGGCAAGGTCAACACCAGCCACGGGTGCGTGGGCCTGAAGGACGTCCAGGGCGGCGGCGATGGCAGACAGCCCGCCGCGTGGTTCTTCGACAACTCGATGATCGGTGACGTCGTGATCGTCAAGAACTCCGAAGACAAGACCATGGTGGCCCCCGACAACGGCCTCAGCGACTGGAACATGCCGTGGAGCGAGTGGGTCGCGGGCAGCGCGACCGGCTGACGCCACGTCACTCCCCAAGCATCTGAACCTGAATCCCTTCCGCCTGGCGGCGGGCGACACCGTGTCGCC
>LRTP01000775.1 GCA_001550305.1 Streptomyces diastatochromogenes | reverse complement strand
GGCAGCGGCGATCCGCACGGTGCGGCGCCGGACCTCCGAGGCCGGCCACAGGTCCGCCAAGTCGACGCGCAGGTCGCGCAGTTCGTGGGCGGGTACGCCGAGGAACGTCGGCCCCGTGCCGGGGTAGAAGCGGACGCCCGCCCAGTGCCCGGCCGCGGCCTCGGGAACGTACGCCCGGGTGTCGGGCCCGGCGACGAGCAGTCGCCCCTCGTGCCAGAGCAGGTCCATACAGCCGTCGGGAAGCACGGACCCCACCGTGGAACCGGACGTGCCACGGGACCACACGACGGCGCCCGCCACCCGGGAAGGTCGCTCCACGTACATGTACGTCACGCTACGCCGCCCGCGTCCGGTGCTCCTGCGGGCTCACCCCGTACACCCGTTTGAAGGCGCTGGACAGGGCGAACGCGCTGCCGTAGCCGACGTGGCGGGCGATCGCCTCGAGGGTGTAGTCCGTTTCGCGCAGCCGGTCGGCGGCCAGGGCGAGGCGCCAGCCGGTGAGGTACGTCATCGGGGGCTCGCCCACGAGTTCGCTGAAGCGGCGGGCCAGCGCGGCCCGGGACACCCCGGCCTTCGCCGCGAGCGTCGCCACCGTCCAGGGGTGTGCCGGGTCGTCCTGGACGAGCCGCAGCACGCGGCCGACGACGGGGTCCGCGAGCGCCCGGTACCAGGCGGGGGCGGCGGCCTCCGGACGGGAGAACCAGGCGCGCAGCGCGGCGATCATGAGGAGGTCGAGGAGCCGGTCCAGGACCACCTCCTGGCCGGGCTCGTCACGGACGATCTCCTCGGTGAGGATCGCGGTGAGCGGGCAGTCCCACACGTCCTGGGTCAGGGAGAGCAGCGGCGGCAGGGCGTCGAGCAGCCTGCCGTTGATCTCGCCCCGCATCATGTACGTCCCGATCAGCAGCACCGTGGAGCCGTCGAGCCGGTCGCCCCAGGTGCGGACGTCCAGGTCCCACTGGCCCTTCAGCGGCCGCCCGTCGGGGTAGGTGCACTCGCCGCCCGGCAGGATCACCGCCTGCGGCGGGGTCCCCGGGTCGTCCGCGCAGGTGTACGGGTCGGGGCCGCGGGCGATCGCGAGGTCACCGGCCCGCAGGAACACGCGTTCCCCCGCGTCCGGCACGACCCAGGCCTCGCCGCGCACCACGAGCATGATCGTGAGGGGGGCACGGTCCTCGACGCGTACGCACCAGGGCGGGTCAAAGCACGCACGGATCATGAAGGCGCCGCGTGCCCTGGGGCCCTCCAGCAGGCCGGCGAGTGCGTCCATGGCGTCAGCGTAGACGTCGGAGAGGAAGGGACGTAGACGTCCGCTTATGGGAATGAGTCCCTCGGCGATGGGAGCCCTGCGCGGGCGGCGCTTCACTGTCGGTATGACGCGGAACAGGGCAGGCGAAGAGCACGTAGGGGACATGACGGTGCTGGTGACGGGCGCCACGGGGCGTACCGGACGGCGGGTGGCCGAGGCCGCGCGGGCGGCGGGGCTGAGGGTGCGGGCGGCGTCCCGTGCGGCGGGGTTCGACTGGACGGACCGGTCGACGTGGGCGGACACCCTGCGGGGTGCCGACGCGGCGTATCTCGTCCACCCCACGGACGTCGGCTCGCCCGACGCGGCCGAGGTGGTCGGGGGTCTGGCACGAGAGGCGGTCGGGCTCGGGGTGCGGCGGCTGGTGCTGCTGTCCTCGCGGGGTGAGGAGCGGGCGCGGCCGGCCGAGGAGGCGCTGAGGGCGTCGGGCGCCGACTGGACGGTCGTACGGGCCGCGTGGTTCGCGCAGAACTTCAGCGAGGGACCGCTGGTGGAGGGGCTGCTCCACGGGGAACTGGTGTTTCCCGCCGGTGAGGTGCGGGAGCCGTTCGTCGATGTGCGGGACATCGCGGACGTCGTGGTGGCCGCGCTCACGGGGGGCGACCGGTATGTCGGGCAGGAGCTCGCCGTCTCCGGGCCCCGGCTGCTGAGTTTCCGGGAGGCGGTGGGAGAGATCGCGGCGGCGACGGGGCGTGAGCTGACGTATCTCCCGGTGACGGCGCGCCAGTACGGCGATCAGCTGGCCGGGTTCGGGGTGCCGGCGGAGGAGGTCGAGTTCCTCGTCGAGCTCTTCGAGAGCCTGCTCGACGGGCGCAACTCCTACCTTTCGGAGGGTGTGCGGGAGGTTCTGGGGCGGGAGCCGCGCGATTTCACCGCGTTCGCTCGGGAGGCGGCGGTGGGGGGTGCGTGGAAGGGGTAGGTCCGTCCCCTCCCCAACCTGGGGGCTCCGCCCCCAGACCCCCGGGGTGCGTTCTTCGGGTGCGGGTGGTGGGGGTTGAGCGCGCAGTTCCCCGCGCCCCTGAGGGGCGCGTCCTACTCCCCCGCGCAGTCGTCGTCGTTGCTCTTGCGGGGGTGGTGGGAGCTCTTGACGTGGGTGCGGAGGCGGGAGGTCACGTCCTCCGGGGGGAGGAAGCGGGACCAGCGTTCCGGGAACTCGGAGGGCATGTCCGGGTCGTCGGGGTCGGGGTCGGCGGCGCGGTGGGCGGCGGCGCGGGCGACGTACTCGGCGGCCTGCTCCTGACGCAGACGCTCGTTCGCGGCGCGGG
>LRTP01000774.1 GCA_001550305.1 Streptomyces diastatochromogenes | reverse complement strand
CCCCGGGCCGCCGCGGCCCCGGCGAAACTGTCTCCCGCCGCGCACGCCGCGCTGCTCAAGAGCGCCAGCGCCGCGGCCGGCGCCACCGCGAAGATCCTCGACCTCGGCTCCAAGGAGAAGCTGATCGTCAAGGACGTCTCCAAGGACGCCGACGGCACCACGCACACCCGCTACGAACGCAGCTACGCCGGACTGCCGGTCCTCGGCGGCGACCTCGTCGTACACGTCAGGAACGGTCTGTCCACCGTGTCCGAGGCGAGCAAGGCCGACCTCAAGGTGCCGACCACCACCGCCCGCGTCACGTCCGCCACCGCCGCCCACAAGGCACTCGCGGTCGCGAAGAAGGCCGACGCCACGCGTCCCGCGGTCGACGGCGCTCCCCGGCTCGTCGTCTGGGCCGCCGGCGCAGAGCCGGTGCTGGCCTGGGAGTCGGTGGTCGGCGGCACCCAGGACGACGGCACGCCGAGCGAGCTCCATGTCATCACCGACGCCACCTCGGGCAAGGCCCTGTTCGACTTCCAGGCGGTACGCACGGGCACGGGCACGGGTCAGTACAGCGGATCGGTTCCGCTCAGCACCACGCCGTCCGGCTCCACGTACCAGCTGGTGGACGGCGACCGCGCGGGTCACCGCACCTACGACCTCAACCAGGGCACCTCCGGCACCGGCACCCTCTTCACGGATGACAACGATGTCTGGGGAGACGGTACCCAGAGCAACCGGCAGACGGCCGGCGTGGACGTGGCCTTCGGCGCCGCGGCCACCTGGGACTACTACAAGGACGTCTTCGGCCGCAACGGCATCCGCAACGACGGCGTGGCCGCCTACAGCCGGGCGCACTACGGCAACAGCTACGTCAACGCCTTCTGGTCCGACACCTGCTTCTGCATGACGTACGGGGACGGCGCGAGCAACGCGCACCCGCTGACCGCCCTGGACGTCGCCGCGCACGAGATGAGCCACGGCGTGACCGCCGCCACCGCGGGCCTCACCTACTCGGGCGAGTCCGGTGGCCTCAACGAGGCGACCTCGGACATCTTCGCCGCCGCGGTGGAGTTCCACGCCAACCTGTCCGCCGACGTCCCCGACTACCTGGTCGGCGAGAAGATCGACATCAACGGCAACGGCACCCCGCTGCGGTACATGGACAAGCCCTCCAAGGACGGGGCGTCCCGCGACAACTGGGACTCCTCGCTGGGCGGCCTCGACGTCCACTACTCCTCCGGACCGGCCAACCACTTCTTCTACCTGCTCTCCGAGGGCAGCGGCGCCAAGACCGTCAACGGGGTGTCCTACGACAGCCCGACCTACGACGGCGTACCCGTGACCGGCATCGGGATCGAGAACGCCCAGCGGATCTGGTACCGGGCCCTGACCACCTACATGACCTCCAGCACCAACTACGCCGGCGCCCGCACCGCGACCCTCCAGGCCGCCGCCGACCTCTTCGGCGCGTACAGCGACACCTACCTCGCCGTCGCCGCCGCCTGGGCCGGGATCCATGTCGGTGACCGGATCGCGCTGGGTGTCAACGTGGCGCCGATCGACGACCAGACCAGTGGCGTCGGCCAGCAGGTCTCCCTCCAGACCAGCGCCTACACCACCAACTCCGGGGCGGGCCTGACCTATGCGGCCACCGGCCTGCCGGACGGTCTGACGATCAGCGACACCGGCCTGATCTCGGGAGTTCCGACCACCACCGGGACCAGCCCCGTGACCGTCACGGTCACCGACAGCACGGGAGCGTCCGTCTCGGTGAGCTTCACCTGGCGGGTGGCGAACATCTACGCCAACAGCACACGGGTGGACATCCCCGACGCCGGAGCCGCGGTCGAGTCACCCATCACCGTCACCGGCCGGACCGGCAACGCCTCGGCCACCACCCAGGTCTACGTCAAGATCATCCACACCTACCGCGGTGACCTGACGGTCTCCCTGGTGGGCCCCGACGGCACCGTCTACTCGCTCCTGAACCACAGCGGCGGCAGCGCCGACAACGTCGACCAGACCTTCACGGTCGACGCCTCCGCGCAACCCGTCAACGGCACCTGGAAACTGAGGGTCCAGGACACCGCCGCGATCGACGTCGGCTACATCCAGCAGTGGCAGCTCACCCCCTGACCTGTCCGCCCGCCGACCTCGCCCGTCCGGCCCGCCCCGCGCGGTCCGGGCGGGCGAACCGTCCTCACCCCCGATCGCCCTGGGCGTCGGGTGTGAGGACCAGCATCGCGACGTCGTCACGCACGGCGGTGCAGAACCGTAGGAGGTCTTCCCAGAGGCGGTCGGTGAGGTCGGCCGGTCTCTCCCGGGCCAACGTGGTCAGGCGCTCGGCCAGGGGATAGAAGGCGCCCGTCGCGTCCCGGCTCTCGGTCACTCCGTCGGAGCCGAGGAACAGTCGGTCGCCGCGCTCCAGCCGGACGGTGCAGATCTGCGGCGGAGAGATCTCGAAGAACCCGAGACCGAGGGGGGCTCCTGGTTCGAGTACGAGCTCGACGGCCTTGCCGTCGCGCAGCAGAAACGGATGCGGGTGTCCGCAGGACGTCAGGCGCACCGCGTCCGCGTCGGCCGAGAACTCCAGCAGCAGAGCGGTCGCGAACAGTTCGGCGTGAGCGGTCTGGGCCGAGTCCACGACGAGCCGGCGATCGAGGCGGGCCGCGGCCGACTTCAGGTCGCCCTGGTCGAGCACGGTCTCCCGGAACGCCCCGAGGAGGGAGGCGACGGTCGAGACGGCCGACAGCCCGTGCCCCTGCACATCGCCCATCACCGCCCGAACACCGTACGGTCCGGCGCGCACGTCGAAGAAGTCGCCACCCACCAGTGTCTCGCGCTGCGCCGCCCGGTAGAGCGCCGTGCAGCGCACCGGGCCGACGCGTCCGGGAAGCGGCGGCAGCACGGCGAGCTGGGCGGCCTCCGCGACGCTGCGCACCGTGACCAAGTGGGCGTCGCGCCGACTGCGCACCAGGGAGATGGCGACGCTCAGGATCGCGACGAACGTGATGGTCAGCAGGTCGGTGTTGCCCGGATGGTTGAGCTGGAGCGGCGGTACGAACAGGAACAGGATGACGATGGCGCCGAAGACGGCCGTCGCCGCGGGTCCGTAGGAGAGCACGGCCAGCGACGGGATGGCGCCCAGCAGGAAGCCGATGTCCAAGGGGTACCGACTCAGGAGTTCGGCGGTGCAGACCGCCACCAGCAGGGAGGGCGGCAGCACCCGCACCCAGCGCGGTGGTGGTGCTCCGCGCAGCCAGCCTTGGCTCTCCCGGATGTGCCGGTGGTCGGCCGTGCCCATAGCGCTCCTCCCTACCCCACCACGCTCCTCCTTCCGGCGTTCGTGCGCATCACGGTGGGCCGGGCGGGCCGCCGGATGCCGAGGATTTCCCTGCTCCGTGCGGAGTCGCGTGCGGAGAATTCCCGCCGTTGGTTGAAAATCGCAATTCTCTGAGAATTCTCTTCGGGAAAAGGAGTGTCGGCGCGCGCTGAACGGACACCCGGTGTTTTCAAGCGCACCGCGACACAGTTGGAGGATTTCTTCATGTACGAGAATCTGTGGGCCTACACCCCGACCAGCGGCCACACTCCCGACTCGGATCTCACCGGGTACCGGGTGGAAGCGACCGATGGGCACATCGGGAAGGTCGACAAGCACTCGGACGAGGTCGGTTCCCAGTACATCGTGGTCGACACCGGCATCTGGATCTTCGGCAAGGAGGTCCTGCTGCCCGCCGGGACGATCACCACGATCACCCACGAGGACAAGACCGTCCACGTCGCCCGGACGAAGGACGAAATCAAGTCGGCACCGGAGTTCGACAAGGAGAAGCACCTCGGCGACCCGCATTACCGGGATCAGCTCGGCGGACACTACGGGTCCGGACACTGACACCGCCCCGTCCGCCGGTGCTGCCCCTTTCGGGGGCGGTGCCGGCGTTTCCGTGCCGGGCATCACCGCGACGACGGAGTCGTTGATCGAAGGAGTGTTCCCATGGCCGCCACCCGCGGTGGGCCGGATGTACTGGTGGTCGGTGCCGGACTTGCCTGTGCCCGCGACCTGACCCGGGCGGGACTCGGTGTCCGCGTCCTGGAGGCCTCGGACGGGGTCGGCGGGCGCATGCGCTTCGACCGTCAGGAGGGGTTCGTCATCGACCGCCCCTTCCTCTCCGGAGTCTTCCTGGAGGACGAACTGGAGACGTCCAGCAGGGTGTTGCGCCCCGCTCCCCGCTGGCCGAACCCGGCCCGTGAGGTGGCCCGGGACCTGGCGGCACAGTCACCCGTGGGCGGCTAGGCGTGTGAGGCGTCGGTCGGGGAGGCGTCGGTCAGGGACGTGGGGCGCTTGGAGAACCAGGAGCCGATCAGGGTGGGGAGCGAGGGGCCGCCGCGCAGGCACCAGAGGGCGATCACCGGGTCGCAGATCGCGCAGCCGAGCGACGAGTGCGTGGCGAACGGGATGATCGGGGCTCCCCGCAGGTAGTGCAAGGCGTCCCAGGCGGTGTGCAGCAGCCAGGCGACGCCGATCCAGACGTACGAGTCGAGGCCGCGGTAGGCGCAGTAGGTGACCGCGGCGGTGAAGACGAACTCCCAGGCGCCGAAACTGCCACTGCTGAGATAGGCGGCTCCGGCCCCGGCGACCATGATGGCGTTGAACCGCCGCCTCGTGGGCTCGCGGAGCAGGGACATGAGGAACGCGTAGAGAACACCGATGAGTACGGGTGCGACGAAGAGCATGTGCGAGACGCTACGAGGGTGATCGCGGCCCCGGCAGTGGCCGGAATGACAGAGTGCGACGGGTTCTCGCCAGTCGGCACCATCGACTCCGGGGACCGTTCCGTCGTCGCGAGAGCGGGGCGAGAGGTGGGGCGCGGCGGCCGGGCCCCGGGGCCGCGGATCAGGAGCCGCCTCAGGAGGTCACGTCGGCGTCGAGGTGCCGGGCGAGTTCCTCCACGACCGCCGGGATCTCGCGGCGGAACGCGGCGAGATCGAGACCTTCGTCGGCGACCACGACGAGCAACACGCGGCTGCCGACCGCCGTGACGATCACCTGTCCCGCGCCGCAGGGCGCTCACTGATCACCCTCGGCGAGCAGTACCACCTCATCAGGCCGCTCAACGCCACCTCCGGCACGCTCTTCCTCTACCTGGTACTCGACCGTGGCCGCAGCAACCTCGCGCCGGCCCGGCACAACCTCAAGCGCCTGGAATCCCCTCTGGAGGTGTGACCGGTACGGTGCCGGTGGCGACCCGTCCGCGCGGCGGCCGGCGACGGACGACCCGTGGGCGGTGGGACACTTCTCCCACAGGCGGAGTCGGAACACGGGAAGAGCTGTGATGCGCGGCCGAACGCGGACAAGGACCTCTGGCGCACCGGCGCGTGGACCGGTCGGGGCCGACACCGCCCTGGTGCCGGTCCGTCACTCGGACGCGGCGCGTGCGGCCGTGCTCGTCCTGCACGGGGGCCGGGCCGACAGCCTGGCCCGCTCACGGCCCTGGAACGTGGCGGCGCTGCGGATGAGGCCCGTGGTCCGGGCCGTCGCCGCGGCCGTGCCGGACGACGAGGTCTTCCTCGGACAGGTGCGCTACCGCCTCCAGGGCTGGAACGGTTCACGGGCCGACCCCGTCGGTGACGTCCGGCGGGCGCTCGCCGAACTCGTCCGCCTCGTCGGTGAGGTGCCGGTGATTCTCGTGGGTCATTCGATGGGCGGCCGGGCGGCTCTGCGCGTCGCGGCGGCGACACAGGTGGGCGGAGTGGTGGCGCTGGCGCCCTGGTGTCCGGAGGGCGAACCGGTGGCCCACCTCCAGGACAAGAAGGTGATCGCGCTCCACGGTGACCGCGACCGCGTCACCGATCCCTCGGAGTCGATCGCGTTCGTCCGCCGGGCCAGGGCCGCCGGTTCCCGCGCGGGTGTGCTGCTGGTCAAGGGCGGTGACCACGCCATGCTCCGACGGTACGGAACCTGGCACGGCGCCACGGGAGCGGCCGTCGCCGAATTGCTGAGGCCCACGGAGCCGCCCGGCGGACTGCTCGCACGGGCGCTTTCGGCGGCCGACTCCGGCCTGCTCTGACCGGACGTGCCCCGAACCAACTCCGGGGCCGGGCGCGGCGCGAGGAGCGAAATTCCGGTGCGCCGACCGCTGCGCGCTCCCTACACTCAGCCCACAACGCGCGCTCACCGCACCCGCGGAACATCACGGCGCGCGTCCTGACGAGTGAGGGGAGCCGGGCCGTGCGTCACCGCACCGCTGTCGTCGTTCCCCCTTCGCGCTACGAGGTGATCCTCGTGTCTCCGGGTCCCCGGTGTCGGCTGCGCGGCCGGCACCGGTGGTCCGTGACGAACATCTGACCTCTCTCGGCCCGTCACCGGGCAGATCGGCTCCGTACGCCCCCAGGGGGATGTGCCGTGGCCGGAGGTCCCCGCACGGCCCGTGGCACGACCGCGGGCCGCTTCGTCCGGGAAATCGCGCCGTCCCGTCCGGATCATTCCGAAAGGCCATGGGCCGTGCGTACCGACCTGCACCGTCACCTCGACACCCCGCTCGCCGCCGTCCGCAACCTGGGCATCCTCGCCCACGTCGACGCCGGGAAGACCACCCTCACCGAGCGGATCCTCTACCTCACCGGGACCACCCACAAGCGGGGCGAGGTCCATGACGGCACCACCGTCACCGACTTCGACCCCCAGGAACGCGATCGTGGCATCACCATCTTCGCCGCGGCCGTGAGCTGTGCCTGGGACGCGCACCGGATCAACCTGATCGACACCCCGGGCCACGTCGACTTCTCCGACGAGGTGGCGCGCTCCCTGCGGGTGCTCGACGGCGCCGTGGCGGTCTTCGACGCCGTCGCGGGAGTCGAACCGCAGAGCGAGGCGGTGTGGCGCCAGGCGGACCGGTACGGCGTGCCGAGGATCGCCTTCGTCAACAAGCTCGACCGCGCCGGTGCCGACCTCGACACCGCGGTCGAGTCGATCAGGGAGCGGCTCCATCCGGCCCCGCTGGTCGTCCAGTTGCCGATCGGATCGGAGGCCGGGTTCACCGGTGTGGTGGATCTGCCGCGCATGCGGTCACTGGTCTGGCCCGAAGGCCGCGACACGGTCGAGGAAGGCCCGGTGCCCGAGGCGCTGAGGGACGCCGCGGAAGGCCGCCGCCGACAGCTGGAGGAAGCGGTGGCGGAACTCCACCCCGGCGCGCTCGAGGAGTTCTGCGCGGAAGGGACTCTCTCCGCGCGGACCCTGACCGCCGCGCTGCGCGACCTGACCCGTTCCGGTGACGGCGTGGTGGTGCTGTGCGGCTCGGCCTACCGCAACCGCGGGATCGAGCCACTGCTCGATGCCGTGGTGGCCTACCTGCCGTCGCCGCGCGACGTGCCCGCGGTACGCGGCACCTGGGACGGCGGGGAACAGGAGCGGTTCGCCGACCCGGCGGCACCGTTCGCGGCACTGGTGTTCAAGGTGAACGGGACCGCCACGGGGCGGCTGACGTACCTGCGTGTCTATTCGGGCACGATCGGGAAGGGAGAGACGGTGTGGGACTCGGGCACGGGGCGCACCGAGCGCATCGGCCGGATCCTGCGGGTGCAGGCCGACCACCACGCCCCACTGGAGCGGGCGGTGGCGGGCGACATCGTCGCGGTGGTCGGGCTGAAGTCGGCCCGCGCCGGGTCGACCCTGTGCGCCCCCGGGGCTCCGTTGGTCCTCGAACCGCCGACCGTCGCCGATCCGGTGGTCTCGGTGGCCGTCGAGGCCGTCGGCAGCGCCGAGGCGGAGCTGTTGGTGTCCGCGTTGACGCGGCTGGTCGAGGAGGATCCCTCGCTGGTCGTGCGCACCGACCCCGAGACCGGCCAGCTGGTCCTGTCGGGCATGGGCGAACTGCATCTGGAGGTGGCGGTGGAGAAGATCCGGCTCGCCCAGGGTCTGGACGTCCGGGTCGGCCGGCCGAGGGTGGCCTACCGGGAGACGGTCGTCCGGGGAGTGTCGGGGCTGGTCCACCGGCACGTCAAACAGGACGGCGGCGCCGGTGAGTTCGCCCATGTCGTGCTCGACGTGGAGCCGCTGGAGGACGTCCCGGGCGACGGCGACGGCGACGGGGGCGCGACGCGCTTCGCGTTCCGCTCGACCGTCGTCGGCGGACGGGTGCCACAGGAGTACGTCCGGGCGCTGGAGGCCGGGTGCCGTGACGCGCTGGCCGACGGGCCGCTCGGCGGGCATCCGGTCACCGGGGTGCGTGTCGTCCTCACCGATGGAGCGACCCATCCGAAGGACTCTTCGGAGCGGGCGTTCCGGACGGCCGGCCGGTTCGCGCTGCGGGAGGCACTGCGCGCCTGCGCGATGGTTCTCCTGGAACCGGTGGCGGACGTCACGGTCACCGTGCCGGACGACGCCGTGGGCGGGGTTCTCGGTGACCTGGCGGCGCGACGCGGGCAGGTCTCGGGCTCCGTCGCGCGGGCGGGCGTCGTGGTGATCACCGCGACCGTGCCGTTGGTCGAGCTGTTCGGCTACGCGACCCGGCTGCGCAGCCGGACCCGGGGCCGGGGAGTCTTCACCGCCCGGCCCGCCGGGTACGCCCCGGCACCGAGCACGGCGGCATCCGGGACTGTGACCCGGTGACGCACAGGACGGTCCCGCCCGATTTCGGGCGGGACCGTCCCGCGACGCCCCGGTCGAACGCTGTCCCTGTAGAACGTTGCCCGGGGCGGGTGCGTCGCACGACCGTGGCGCGTCAGGCGACCGCGGGATCGAGCAGCCCGGTGCGAAGACGCTTGATGATGCGGGTGATCAGACGCGAGACGTGCATCTGCGAGATGCCGAGTTCCTCGCCGATCTGGGCCTGGGTGCGCTCCTCGACGAAGCGCATGTGGATGATCCGGCGCTGACGCTCGTCCAGTTCGGCGATCAGCGGGGCCAGGGACTGGAAGTCGTCGACGAGTTCGAGCGAGGGATCGTCCTCGCCGATGAAGTCCGCGAGAACGGTGTCCCCGTCCGCGCCGTCGTCGGCCGTGAGCGCGGCGTCGAGGGACGAGGAGTTGTAGCCGTTGGAGGCCTTGCGTGCCTCGATGACCTCCTCCTCGGAGAGGGACATGAGCGCGGCCAGCTCACGCGTGGTCGGGGTGCGGCCGAGGCGGGTGCGCAGTTCTTCCGTCGCCTTGGCGAGTTCGATCCGCGCCTCCTGAAGACGGCGGGGCACGTGGACGGCCCAGCTGGTGTCGCGGAAGAAGCGCTTGATCTCGCCGACGATGTACGGAACGGCGAAGGAGGTGAACTCGACCTCGCGGGTCAGCTCGAAACGGTCGATCGCCTTGATGAGCCCGATCGTGCCGACCTGGACGATGTCCTCCATCTCGTCCTGGTTGCGGCTGCGGAAGCGGGCCGCCGCGTACCGCACGAGGGAGAGGTTCATCTCTATGAGCGTGTTGCGCGCGTACTGGTAGTCGTGCGTGCCTTCCTCCAGCACGGCCAGCCGGTCGAAGAACTGACGCGACAACGAGCGCGCGTCCTTCGGGCTGATCTTCAGCGGCTCGTGGATCAGGGGGAGTGCCTCCTCCTGTGCCGTCCCTGCCTGCTGTGCCGTGTTGGTTGCCTTCGCTGCCGTCACGGCTGCCATGCGGTCCACCCCAGTTCGTTCGAAGGAATTGAAGACAGTGCCCGTCTGCCCCGTCTCAAGCCAGTCATGCCACCCAATCTCCGAAACCCGTGGAACGCCTCTGTTCCGGGGCCCGCCGGAGGTGGGGACAGCTCTACTTCTCGCCGAGGCCCTCCGCCGGATGCACACCGGCGGCAACCGTCGCCGCCTACAGTGGGATCCGAGGTGAGCCAGTGGGCATGGAGCAGGGAGAAGACGGAGCACGGTCGCCCTTCGTCCGAGACCGGGCGGAGCCGTTCGCGCACCCCGCGCTCCTGTACCGCTCCGAGCAGGAGTACGCGCAAGGCACGCTGCCGTTCGTGTCCGAGGGCCTCGCCGCCGGCCTGCCCGTGGCGGTGGCGGCACCTCCGTCTCGACTGGCGCTGCTCAAGGCGGAACTCGGACCGGTCGCCCACGAGGTCCGCTGGATCGACATGACACAGGCCGGCCGGAACCCCGGCCGGATCATCCCCGCCGTCCTGCGATCCTTCGCCGACGCCCACCCCGGACGCCCTGTGCGCATCATCGGGGAGCCGATCTGGTACGGCCGTACGCCGATCGAGTACCCGGCCTGCGCCCAGCACGAAGCCCTCATCAACACGGCGTTCCACGGCCGCGACGCGACCATCCTCTGCCCTTACGACGCCCGAACCCTCTCCGACGACGTGATCGCCGACGCACACGCCACGCACCCCGTGGTGATCAGCGACGGGCGGCCGGGCGTCAGCCACGCCTACGATCCCGAACGCGTCCTCGCGCGCTACAACGAGACCTTGCCGTATCCGCCGGGAGCGGCCACGGTCCGCTTCGCCGCCGGACTGCTGCCTGCCGCACGCGACTTCGCGCTGCGTGAGGCACGGGAGCGGGGGATGGCGCCGCCCCGGCTACAGGATCTGAACCTCGTCGTCGCGGAGTTGACGACCAACAGCGTGGTGCACGGAGGCGGTTCGGGGACGCTGCGGATCTGGGCCGAGAGCGAGCAGATCGTCTGCGAGGTGCGTGACGAGGGACACCTGACCGACCCCCTGGCCGGCCGCCTCCCGGTGCGCCCGGACCAACTCGGCGGACGGGGCCTGCTCCTCGTCCACTTCCTGTCCGACCTGGTACGCGTCCACACCGCCGCGTCCGGAACGACCGTGCGCAGCTATCTCGCCCGAAGATGACCGGGGTCGCTCCACCCGGGGCCGGCCGTGCCGCTCGCTGCTCGCCGTACGCGCTCTACTCGCCGCGGTGCCGCCAGTACCAGGCCAGGACCGCGACGAGCCCGCAGAGATAGACCAGGGGCAGGACCAGTCCCGGGACACGGGCCGCGTTCACGAAGCGGCCCCGACGGGAGAACGGGCCGATCCGGCCGGGGTGTGTGCCATGGCTGTCTGCTTTCGATGAGCTGTGGGCCGGTGGGGGCGTGTGCGGCGACAGGAGCGGACCGATCGGCACTCGCGGCCCGGGTGGTGGGCTCAATGATGACGGCAGGACCCGCGGTTCGGCCCCGTCCGGGCCGGCTGGACTTGTGTACGGGGTTCCCCCCCGCGCGAGCGGTACACGCAGACCGGCTCCCGTTCCGGGCTCGCATCGACGCGCGAAGTTGTGTCGACAGGATTCCTGGGGGCACTCGGACTCCACCACCACTTCGGATGAGGAGAGTTCATGCTCGGAATCGTTGCGGCGATCGTGCTGTTCATCGCGTTCTTGATCAATGCCGCGGACCTCTCGACCAACGACGTCTTCACGTCGACCAACGTCATGCTCATAGGCCTCGCCCTGCTCGCCCTGCACGTCTCCGGCGTCGGCGGCGGCTGGGCGACCCGTGGCCGTAGGCGCTGACACCTGGGGAGGACGGTTCAGGAGGAACAGCATGACGATCGACAGAATCTGGTCGTACGCGCCGGGGTTCGGCAGCCCCGAGGCGCTGGACCTCACGGGCTACACCGTCGAGGCGAGCGACGGGACGATGGGACACGTGGACCGACAGGCCGACGATCGCGGTATGCGTCACCTGATCGTCGACACCGGCGTGTGGGTTTTCGGCAAGAGTGTTCTGGTACCTGTGGGTGTCGTCGCCGACATCGACACACAGGCGCGGAAGGTGACCATGGCCCGCACCCGGGAGGAGATGACCTCGGCACCGGTCTTCCAGACCGACCGCGAGACCCTGGACCCCGCATACCTGGCCCGGGTCGGCAGCTACTACCGAAGCCTGCCGCCCGGACAACTCGCCTGATGTCGTCGTCCCCGAGCGGACGACGACATCGCAGCCCAAGGAGCCCGAGTGACCTACGACGTCGGCGCGTTGCGCGCCCAGATCCCCGCCCTGCGGACCGGCATCGCGTATTTCGACGGTCCGGGAGGCACCCAGACGCCGGCGCCGGTCGGCGCGGCGATCGCCGACGCGCTCACCCGCCCGCTGTCGAACCGGGGGAGCGTCACGGCGGGAGAGGCGAACGCGGAGGCTCTCGTCAGGGAGTTCCGGCAGACCATGGCCGACCTGTTGGGCGGGGAGTCCTCGGGAGTCGTCTTCGGTCGCAGCGCCACCCAACTCACGTACGACTTCTCCCGGGCGCTCGCCAAGGACTGGGCCCCCGGCGACGAGATCGTGGTGAGCCGGCTCGACCACGACGCCAACATCCGCCCGTGGCTCCAGGCCGCAGAGCGGACCGGCGCCCGGGTGCGATGGGCCGACTTCGATCCGGTCACCGGCGAACTCCCGCCCTCGGCCGTGGGCGAACTGCTCACCGAACGCACCCGGCTGGTCGCCGTCACCGCCGCCTCCAACCTGATCGGCACGCTCCCCGACGTCGCGGAGATCGCCCGTCTGGTCCACCGCACGGACGCACTGCTCTACGTCGACGGCGTGCACTACACGGCGCACACGTTCGTGGACCTCGCACGGCTCGGCGCCGACTTCTTCGTCTGCTCGCCGTACAAGTTCCTCGGCCCGCACCACGGCGTGCTCGCCGCCGCACCGGCCCTGCTGGAGACGCTGCGTCCCGACAAGCTGCTGCCCTCCTCCGACGCGGTCCCGGAGCGTTTCGAGCTCGGGACGCTGCCCTATGAGCTCCTTGCCGGCACCCGCGCCGCCGTCGACCTGCTCGCCGGTCTCGGGACCGGTCCGGCGGACGACCGGCGCGCCCGGCTGCGGTCCGCGTTCGCGTCGATCGAGCGGCACGAGCGAGCGCTGCGGGACCGGATGGAGAACGGCCTGGCCGCACTCGCGGGCGTCACGATCCACTCCCGGGCGGCCGACCGCACCCCCACGCTGCTCCTGACCTTCGACGACCGCGACACGGACGACGCCTACCGCTTCCTGGCGGCGCGGAGCGTGCACGCGCCCGCGGGAACGTTCTACGCGCTGGAGGCGTCGCGCCACCTCGGCCTGGGCGACACCGGAGGCCTGCGCCTCGGACTGTCGCCGTACAACGACGAGGACGACGTGGAACGGCTGCTGGAGGGCCTGGCGGCATTCCTGAAGTCGTGACCCCCGCGACCCCCGACATCGCGGCCACCGGCACTCGCCGGGCCGCGGCCACCGGCACGTCCCGGGCCGCGACCACCGGCACTTCCTAGGCGGCGGGTCCCCGGGACGCCGTGTTCGCGGGGGTCGACACCGGTACTCCGAGGGGGCGGGCGAGGCCGATCACGCCTTCGTCCAGGCGCTGCAGATGCCGTAGGACCCGGTCGGTCACGCGGTCGTGCCGGGGAAGGCCCGGCCGGTCCGTCTCCAGCATGGACGCGAGGCTGGGGCCGGTCTCGGCCACGCCCTCGGTGTCGTCGTCCTCGACGCGTGCGACAAGGACGTCGATGTTGTGCGCGATGCGCCGGCCGGCTCCCTTGAGCCGGGGATCGGCCGCGACGGTCTTGCTGTAGGGCAGCAGCTCGGCCGTCGCCGCCAGGGAACGCGCGTGGTACGCGCACGTCTCCAGGAGCGCCACGAGATAGCGCGCGGTCTGCCGGCGGGCCCGCAGCGGGGTGATCGGGTGGGTCAACGGCTGCGTGGAGGACCGTAGATCGTCCAGAGCCGTGTCGAGATCCCGCGCCTTGTCCAGCAGCTCGATCGCCGGGCCGCCGCTCAGCTGGTCGACCGCCGCACCGGTGACCTCCCCGAGCCGCTTCAGAACCGTGGCCAGCAGCTCGTCGGTACGGCGGTCCGTGTTCACCGGCAGCACCAGGGCGGCCGCGATGACACCACAGGTGGCGCCGAGCGCCGTCTCCTCGATACGAAGGACGAGCACCCCGGTGCTGTAGGTGTTGAGCAGCGTGTACAGCAGGCCCAGCATCGCCGTGACGAAGAAGGACATCAGGGCGTACGACAGCGGCGCGGTGAAGAACATCGCGAAGATGAACAGCAGCACCAGGGCGAACGCGGTCCAGGTGTGGGAGCCGACCAGACTCGCCAGCAGGGCACCGGCGACGACGCCGAGGACGGTGCCGAGCAGCCGCCGGTACCCCTTGACCAGGATCTCTCCGGTGGACGCCGTGTTCAGGAAGACCACCCAGCAGGTCAGCACGGCCCAGTACCAGCGCTGACTGGAGAGGAACTCCCCACCGACGATGGCCAGGGCCGAACCCACCGACACCTGGACCGCGGTGCGGGTCGTCGGACGTTTCCACCCCGTGGGGCCGTGCGCGTCCTCCTCGTCCTCCTCTTCCCTGGCGATGGCGATGTCCTCGGCGTCCAACTCCTCACGGGAACGGGTCGTCGACGGTGTGTCGTCGGACTCGTCCTGCGGCCCGTCGAGGGCGAGCCGCAGTCCGAGGACGGAACGCCCCGTCTCCCCGATCCCGCGGAAGACGTCCTGGACGGCCGCCGAGGCGCGCGGCAGGTTCTCCTCGTCGCGGTAACCGAGCAGCCGGTTGCGCACATGGGCCACCCCGGTGCCGCGGTCCTCGGCGACCGGGCGCAGGACGAGCAGGCGCAGCGCTTCGAGATCACGGCGCAGGGTGGCGGTGGTGTCGTCCTGCGCCCGGAGCCGGTCGCTCGCCGCGGGCACGGGCGCGTTCGGCAGATGCAGGGTGAGCGTGTCGGCGCGTTCCGCGCTGCGGGCGGTCAGGATGAGCACCCCGAGCCGCTCGGCGGCGATCTCGGCGTCGGCGATACGCCGCTGCACGAGCGCGGCGGTGGCGCTGTCGCTGGTTCCCTCCGCCAGCCGTCCCTGGATCATCATCGCGCTCTCGTGGAGCCGGGCGGTGTGCCGCCTGACCTCCTCCAGAGCCTTCTCCACCCGGTCAGGTCCGGCGTCCAGCAACTCGATCTGGGCGGACACCAGTTGCGCCAGACGGGCCCGGAAGGCCGCGCGCAGCCGACGCAGCACACGCTCGGGCGTCTCCGGCACGACGACGAAACGCACCAGCGCGCTGCACACGAACGCGACGACCAGGGTCCCGCACAGTCCCGGCAGACCGGAGACGCCGGCCCTGACGAACAGCGACACGAAGTAGACCTGGAACCCGATGAGGCCCAGCGCCGTTCCGCGATCACCGAAGCGGCGGCTGTACACGGCGGCGAAGATCAGCGCCAGGAAGAAGAGGTCACCCGCGACCACGTGGGTGCTGAGCAGCGCCCCCAGCGACATCGCGGCGAGCGCCACGACCAGCCCGAGCGCGAGCGTGACCGCCTGTTTGCGCTGCTGCTTCTCCTTGATGGCGAAGGTCGCGGCCATGGCCGAGATGGCACCGGCGACCAAGTGAGTCTTGCTGGCCCCGAGCAGCGCCAGTACGGCGAGCGTGAGCGCGATGGCCCCCACCGTCCGCAGCCCGGCCATGAGCCGCAGCAGCCCGGGGTCCGATGCCGCGAATCGGTCCCAGATCCTCGTCCGGCCCGGCCGTGTCGCTGTCCTCACGCTGTTGTTCTGCCTCGCTCTCCGCCATGATCAGCGGTTCCAGCATGGCACGGGTCGACGCCCGCGCGTCCTTCCCGGCGTCCGCGGCGACCCCGGGCTCAGTCGGCCTCGCTCAGCGCGGGCGTCAACTGCGCCCAGGGATTGGGCGGTTCTCCCGTCACGGGACCGCGGACCGCCGCGCCGCGTTCGCGCGCGGTGCGCACGGCGAGCGGTACGAGCGCCTCGGGCACACCGTAGACGAGAGGGTCACGGCGTCCCCGTCGGTCGAGCCCGCGCAGTTGATCACGGCATCGGGTGCCGCCGACGCCAGGGTCTTCGCCAGCCCGTCCGTACGGGCGGTGGCCAGGTACTCGGCGTCGGCCCGGTCGTAGTCGTCGGGGCGGCCGATGTCGAGCCAGTACCCGTCGAAGTCGTAGGCGTGCGGGGGGTCCTGTGCCTCGAGCAGATCGAGGACGAGTTCGTCGAAGCCCAGCGGCAGCCCGGGCGTGTAGCCGTCGAGGGTCGTCCTGGACAGCCCGTAGACACCCGTGGAGACGCGGTAGTCCATGCTCGGTTTCTCGGTGAACGCGACGACCTTGCTCGGGGCGCTGTGTGGTCAGCCACGTGGGGTCGATCGTCTGCTAGAGGAACCAGACGTCGTACGTCCTGTTGTTGGTCATCGTCATCGACAGGTTCACCGTGCGACCCGGGTGGGTGGTGGCACTGTCGGTCGTGAACGTCAGGTCGGCCGGAGCCGGGTCGGCCGGAAGTGTGCGTCTCGTGAAGACGATGTAAACCGGCCCATCACGCCGCGCGATCACCCGCATCCGTCCATGACACCGAAGGTGTGGTCGACGGACCCTGGCGACTTTCGCCACCGTACGGCTCCACAGGGTGACGGAGCGCTATTGGCCCGTACCGTCCGGGCCGGGAACGGCGGAACCGTTCCTACCGCTCGTGAGGCGCAGACGTTCTCGGCCAACGCGTGTTTTCCGGCCGCGGGGCTGACCGCGTCGAGTGCGTGGCGGCCATGGCATGGCCTTGTCCGTGGTCCGGGCAACGGCACCTGGGTGTGCCAGGGGGCGGACTCCATGGTGGCGCGGGAGCATGGGGATGACCCGTGCGCCTCGGTCGGTGCCCGTGGGAGAAAGCGGGAGAGGAGCGGGAGAGAAGGAGGGGCGAGCCGGTGGCGTTGGTGTTCTCCGTCGTCTTCGCGGTGCTGGCCGCGGTCAGCAACGCGACCGCCACTGTCCTTCAGCGCCGCGCGGCACAGGACGTGCCGTTGTCCGAGGGCTTCCACGCCAGGCTGCTCGTCGAGCTGCTGCACCGGCCGGTGTGGCTGGGCGGGATGGCCGCGGTCATGGCGGCGGCATGCTTCCAGGCGCTGGCACTGGTCAACGGAGCGCTGTCCGTCGTACAGCCGATCTTCGTCCTGGAACTGCCGTTCGCCCTGCTCATCGGCGGTCTGGTGCTACGGCGTCGGGTGACCCGGCGCGGGTGGATCGCCGTGGTGTGCATCGCCGTCGGGCTGGGTACCGTGCTGGCCGCGGCCGCCCCCTCGGTCGGGACCGACCGGCCCTCCACCGGCGGCTGGATCCTGGCCATCGTGTGCTGCGTCGGCGTCATCGCGGCTGCTGTCGGTGTCGCCCTGCGGTGCCCGGCCGGACGCGCCCGCGCGGCCTGCTTCGGCGCCGCGGCGGCCATCGGCTACGCACTCACCGCGGCCCTGATCAAGGACGCCACGCACGCCTGGGAGACGGGCGGCGTCACCGGGTTCTTCCTCGCCTGGCAGACCTACGCCTTCGCCGCCACCGGGGTCTGCGCGCTGTTCCTCCTGCAGAACGCCGTCCAGTCCGGCCCCCTCGTCGCTTCCCAGCCCGCGCTCACCCTCGGTGACGCCCTGGTCAGCCTCGTCCTGGGCGTCACCTTGTACGCGGAGCGGGTACGCACCGGCTGGTGGCTGATCCCCGAGACCGTCGGGGCCGCCCTGATCCTGTACGGAGCGATCCTGCTGGCGCGGATCCCGCTCACCCAGGTGCTCGTCGCGTCGCCGGCCGCGCCGGACCGTACCAGGGCATGAACCGCGGGAACCGACGACTCGGCGGGTTCAGGCCTGGAACTCGGTGAGATCGATGACGTGAACGAACAGTGGATAGTCGTACACCGGGTGCGTCGTCTCGCGCTCCAGCGTCATACCGAGCTTGCGGATGACGTTCTCGGACGCGTCGTCCCCCGGTCGGGTGATGCTGATGACGCGGTCGAGGCCACGGTCCTGGAGCGCGAACTCCAACGTGGCATGGGCGGCTTCGGAGGCGTACCCCTGACCCCAGAACGGTGAGCCGAGCCGCCAGCTGATGGCGACGGCGGGCAGTACCTCCGGCAGGAACTCGGGCACGGACAGGCCCACGCAGCCGGCCAGTTCGCCGGAGGCCAGCAGTTCGACGGCGAAGAGGCCGAATCCCTCCTCGTCCCATTCCTCTTCCCACTGTTCGATGGCCTCCGCCGTGTGGTCCAGGTCGCGAACGGAGCCGTCGTCGATCCAGTGCATGACGCGGGGGTCGGCATTGATGTCCGCCATCGGCACGAGGTCGTCGTCGGACCAGCGGCGGAGGAGGAGGCGGGGCGTGTGGATCTCGGTCATGGCGCCCATCCTGCCCGACGGGCGACCTCGGCCCGACGGCGGCGGCGCCAAGACCGTGCTGCCGGTGTTCGGGAGGGCCCTCAACGACCGGTGGGACGGGACAAGAGGTCGGTGACCAGTTCGTCGAGCGCTTCCCGGGCCGTGGCGTGCAGTGCGCCGACAGCCGTGCGACGCAGATCGTCGAGGACCTGTTCGACGTCGGAGGCCGAGTCGGAACCGGCGTCGTACTCGGTGCTCTCGGTGAGTACGTCGTACCCGTCGCGGACGGCGACGCGCAGGCGCGTTCCTCCGGTGCCGACGGTGTGCAGAGCGGCGGCGACGACCAGCGGTGGCGGACCGCCCGCTTCGCCGGGCAGCTTGCGGTACGCGCTGGTGATCGGATCGCGCCAGCGGAGGCCGAGCAGCAGGTGGCCCTTGGCCAGTACCTCGGTCAGGTCGGTCTCGTAGACGCTGTCCGGATCCAGGACCACCGCGCGCGCTTCCAGCACGAGTGCGGCGGGCAGCAGACAGCGCAGGGTGCTCCCGACGATGTTGCCGCCGACGGTGGCCGTGCGGCGCACGGCTCCGGTCCCCACGGTGGCGGCCGCCCGGCGCAGTGCTTCGGGCACGCGGTCGTCGATCCGGTTCAGTATCACGGCCCCGCCCAGCGTCTCGCGGCCGATCGTGTTGGCTTCCGGCAGGTCGCGCAGCGACATGGCCTGCTCGGGGAAGCCGTCCCGCTGCCAGGTGGCCCATATCAGGGTCGCCCCGCCTATGGGCACCGCCCCCTCGGCCATGCACTCCTGGGCTTCGGAAACGGACGTGGGCAGACGCAAGAGCACGGCAGCCGACCTGCTTTCTGGAAAATGAGCGGCTGAGTACGCACTACCCCAGCCATATGACCGTCGACATGGCGGATTTTCCCCCGGCACACAGGGGCGCGTACAGGGCTCACCGCATCACCGGGTGCGCCCTGTGCGCGGTTCAGCCGCGCTCGCCGCCGAACACCCCCAGGATCCGCTCGGCGGCCAGCGTGGCCGTCAACTCCCCGTCCCGCACCTGCTGTTCGAGGCCGGGGGCGAGGGCGCGTACGGCCGCGTCGGCGTGCAGGCGGCCGAGGAGTTCGTCGCGGACCATCGTCCACGTCCAGTCCACCTGCTGGTCGCGGCGCTTGGCGGCGAGGCGGCCGGTGGAGTCGAGGAGCGTGCGGTGCTGTTCGAGGCGCTCCCACACCGTGTCCAGACCGGTCGACTCACGGGCACTGCAACTCAGCACCGGCGGCGTCCAGGCGGCGTCGACGGGATGCATCAGCCGCAGCGCGCCCGCCAACTCCCGTGCCGCACCACGGGCGTCCCGCTCGTGCGGGCCGTCCGCCTTGTTGACGGCGATGACGTCCGCCAGTTCCAGGACGCCCTTCTTGATGCCCTGCAACTGGTCCCCGGTGCGGGCGAGGGTCAGGAGCAGGAAGGAGTCGACCATGTTCGCGACCGTGGTCTCGGACTGGCCTACGCCGACCGTCTCCACCAGGACCACGTCGTAGCCCGCCGCCTCCATCACCACGATCGACTCCCGGGTCGCCTTCGCGACCCCGCCGAGCGTGCCCGCGGTGGGGGAGGGGCGTACGAAGGCCGCCGGGTCGACGGCCAGGCGCTCCATCCGGGTCTTGTCACCCAGGATCGAACCGCCGGTCCGACTCGACGACGGATCGACGGCGAGCACCGCGACCCGGTACCCGAGCGAGGTGAGCAGCGTGCCGAACGCGTCGATGAACGTCGACTTGCCCACACCGGGTACGCCGCTGATGCCGATCCGCCGCGCCTTCCCGCTGTGCGGCAGCAGCTCGGTCAGCAACTCCTGTGCCAGGGCACGGTGTTGGGGCCTCGTCGACTCCACGAGCGTGATGGCGCGCGCCACCAGCGCCCGCCTTCCGTCGAGTACGCCCTTCACATAGATGTCGAGGTCGATCGCCATGGGGGTCAGAGGTCGTGGCCGAGGTCGGCGGACAGCCGCTGCACCAGGTCGTACGCCGCGTCCGGGATCACCGTCCCGGGCGGGAAGACGGCCGCCGCGCCCATCTCGAGGAGCGTGGGCACGTCCTGCGGCGGGATCACCCCGCCGACCACGACCATGATGTCCTCGCGGCCCTCCTCGGCGAGCGACTCCCTGAGCGCCGGTACGAGGGTGAGGTGCCCGGCGGCCAGCGAGGACACCCCGACGATGTGCACGTCCGCCTCGACGGCCTGGCGCGCGACCTCGCCCGGGGTCTGGAACAGCGGGCCGACGTCGACGTCGAAGCCGAGGTCGGCGAAGGCGGTGGCGATCACCTTCTGGCCGCGGTCGTGCCCGTCCTGGCCCATCTTGGCGACCAGGATGCGGGGCCGACGGCCCTCGGCCTCCTCGAAGGAGGACACCAGGGTGCGGGTGCGTTCGACGGACGGCGACTCGCCGGCTTCGGTGCGGTACACACCCGAGATCGTACGGATCTGGCTCGCGTGGCGCCCGTACACCTTCTCCAGGGCGTCGGAGATCTCGCCGACCGTGGCCTTCGCGCGGGCCGCGTTCACCGCCAGCTCCAGGAGATTGCCGGTGCCTTCGGCAGCCCGGGTCAAGGCGTGCAGGGCGTCCTGGCACGCCTGTTCGCCGCGCTCCGCGCGCAGCCGCCGCAGCTTCTCGATCTGCTGGGTGCGCACGGAGGAGTTGTCGACCTTGAGGACGTCGATCTGCTCGTCGGTCTCCACCCGGTACTTGTTCACGCCGATGACCGGCTGGCGTCCGGAGTCGATCCGGGCCTGGGTGCGGGCAGCCGCCTCCTCGATGCGCAGCTTGGGGATGCCCGCGTCGATGGCCTTGGCCATGCCGCCCGCCGCCTCGACCTCCTCGATGTGCTGCCAGGCACGGCGGGCGAGGTCGTACGTCAGCTTCTCGACGTACGCGCTGCCACCCCAGGGGTCGATCGCCCGTGTCGTGCCCGACTCCTGCTGGATCAGCAGCTGGGTGTTGCGGGCGATGCGCGCCGAGAAGTCGGTGGGCAGGGCGAGCGCCTCGTCGAGGGCGTTGGTGTGCAGCGACTGGGTGTGCCCCTGCGTCGCCGCCATCGCCTCCACACACGTACGCGTGACGTTGTTGAACACGTCCTGGGCGGTCAGCGACCAGCCGGAGGTCTGCGAATGGGTGCGCAGGGAAAGGGACTTGGCGTTCTGTGGGTCGAACTGCTTGACCAGCTTGGCCCAGAGCAGCCGCGCCGCCCGCATCTTGGCGATCTCCATGAAGAAGTTCATGCCGATCGCCCAGAAGAAGGAGAGCCGGGGCGCGAACGTGTCCACGTCCATCCCCGCCTCCCGTCCCGCCCGGATGTACTCCACCCCGTCGGCCAGCGTGTACGCCAGCTCCAGGTCGGCCGTCGCGCCCGCCTCCTGGATGTGGTAGCCGGAGATGGAGATGGAGTTGTAGCGCGGCATCCGCTGCGAGGTGAAGGCGAAGATGTCGGAGATGATCCGCATCGACGGCTTCGGCGGATAGATGTAGGTGTTGCGGACCATGAACTCCTTGAGGATGTCGTTCTGGATGGTCCCGGCCAACTTCTCGGGCGGTACGCCCTGCTCCTCGGCGGCCACGATGTAGAGCGCGAGTACGGGCAGTACCGCACCGTTCATGGTCATCGACACGGTCATCTTGTCCAGCGGGATGCCGTCGAAGAGCTGGCGCATGTCGTAGATGGAGTCGATCGCCACGCCCGCCATGCCGACGTCACCGGTCACGCGCGGGTGGTCGCTGTCGTAGCCGCGGTGGGTGGGCAGGTCGAAGGCGACGGACAGGCCCTTCTGACCGGCCGCGAGATTGCGCCGGTAGAAGGCGTTGGACTCCTCCGCCGTGGAGAAGCCCGCGTACTGACGGATCGTCCAGGGCTGGTTGACGTACATCGTCGGGTACGGGCCGCGCAGATACGGGGCGATGCCCGGGTAGGTGCCCAGGAAGTCCAGGCCCTCCAGGTCCTGCCCGGTGTACAGCGGCTCGACCGCGATGCCCTCCGGGGTCTCCCACAGGAGATCGGCCCCGCCCGTGGCCTTCTTGACGGCGCTTCGCCACTCGTCGTTCCCGCCGTCGGCCTTCGGGACCCCCAGCTCGATCCCGGAGAAGTCGGGGATTCCCCTCGCTGCCATCAGGACACTCCCATACGGTCGAGGGTGGCGGAGAGCACGGCGACGGCGTCGCACCCCGCGAAGACATAGGCATCGACATCCGGGTACTGCCCGGGACGGCCCGCGAGGAACACGTGCCCGGCGCCCGTCGCCTTCAGCTCCCCGGCGACCTCCGCGGCCCGCTCCTCGTACAGCGTGTCGCTGGAGCACAGACAGACCTCGGTGGCACCGCTGTCCTCGAAGGCGCCCTCGGTGACGGGCTCGATGCCACCCGCCTGGAAGAGGTTCGAGGCGAAGGTGAGGCGGGCGGTGTGCGCGGCGGCCGGGCCGAGGGCGGCCAGGAAGATCCGCGGCCGGGAACCGGTCGCCGACAGGTGGGCGTCGGACCGGGCCCGCAGCACCTCGAACGCCTCGTCGCGCCGCACCCGCGGCAGCCCGCCGGACGGCGGTACGGGGGAGGGAGCGCGCTCTACGAGGCGTTCGGCGAGGTTCGGGAACTCGCTGACCCCGGTGATGGGTTCGCGCCGCTTGGCGAGCTTCGCGCTGCGCGCCTCCCAGGTGCGGGCGAGGTCCTGGCCGAGCCGCCCGGAGCGCAGGGCCGCCGCCTGGCCGCCCTCCCGCTCGATCCACTGGAAGAACTCCCAGCCCGCGTGGGCGAGTTCGTCCGTGAGCCGCTCCACGTACCAGGAGCCGCCCGCCGGGTCGATCACCCGGGACAGATGCGACTCCTCTACCAGGATCGTCGAGGTGTTGCGGGCGATCCGCCGGGCGAACGCGTCCGGCAGACCCAGGGCGTGGTCGAAGGGCAGCACGGTGACGGCGTCGGCGCCGCCCACTCCGGCGGCCAGAGTCGCGACCGTCGTGCGCAGCATGTTCACCCACGGATCGCGGCGGGACATCATCACCGGCGAGGTCACCGCGTGCTGCACCTGCCCGCCCGGGGCCCCGCAGACCTCGGTCACCCGCGCCCAGAGCCGGCGCGCCGCCCGCAGCTTGGCGATGGTCAGGAACTGGTCGGCGGTGGCCGCGTACCGGAACTCCAACTGGGCGGCGGCCTGTTGGACGCTCAGGCCCGCCTCGGTCAGCTCCCGCAGATAGGCGACGCCGGTCGCCAGCGAACTGCCCAGCTCCTGCGCCGCCGAGCCGCCGGCCTCGTGGTACGGCAGCGCGTCCACGGTCAGCGCCCGCAGCCCCGGGTACTCCTCGGCGCACAGCCCCGCGAGGGCGGCGACGGGCACGAAGTCGAACCCGCCGTCTCCCGTGCGGGCCTCGTGGCCCAGCGGGTCGGCTCCCAGGTTGCCGCGCGCCGCCTCCTTGGCGACCCCGCGCTCCTGGTAGAGCCGTAGCAACTCGCGTGCGGCGGGCTCGACGTCACGTCCCGCGTCGAGGACGACGGGCGCCAGGTCGAGATAGACGCCGTCGAGGACCCGGTCGAGCGAGGACACCGGAATGCCGTCCGCACCGGCGACCAGCCAGAGCGAGGTGACGCCGTTCTCCAGGTCCCCGAGGACGGCCGCGCCGTCGGCGGCCGTGTGCTGCTGCCGTACGTCCCAGCCGCCGAGGGTGTTGCCCTCGGGGCGTCCGCCCCGTACGAAGGGAGCGAAACCGGGCAGGCCGGGATCGGGCGCGGAGTCGTCCGCGGTGTACAGGGGACGGGCGCGCAGCCCGTCCTCCAGCGTGGTGGACAGGGCGTCTTCCGCTGCCGCGCCCGAGACTTCCTTGCCCGACTTGCGCAGGACGCCTTCAACCAGGCGTTGCCACTGCTCATGGGTCGCGTCAGGGAACTCGGCGGCCAGCGAGAGCCCGTCGTCAGGCAGGACCGTCATGCTCGGATGCTAGGCCAGATACGCAGGTGAGCAGCAGAGGACGCGGCTGTGACCTTGACCTCCCAGGGGTGGTCTTGATCAACAGGCCGGGTTCGTACTACGGCAGCACAGGGACACTGCCGGGTGCCGCGGAGCGAGGAGGACGATCTGGGTGGGGTGTGCCCCGGGCTGCGGGGCCACGGTCTGGCGCCGGCCCCGGCAGCGGAGGAAGTTCAGCGCCGTGGTGTCCTGATGGTCGGTCACCGCCCGGGCCAGGTCGTCCAGGGCGGGCAGCAGCAGTACGTCGAGGATCCCGGTGCCGACATCACGCCCCCGTCAGCCGCGGCTTCGGCACGATTGTTAGCCTTGGTTGTGATGCAATTCCCCGTGCCCGGCCAAGGCTTGCGATGAGCGCCGTCGGCTCCTTCCCGCTCGGTGCCGCGACCACGCTCGCCGAACTCGCAGCGGATCCGCATCCGCGCCTGGCGCGACTCCGCGCCCACGAGCCCGTTTCCTGGCTGCCCGAGCTGGACGGCTGGCTGGTGACCCGCCGCGATCTCGCGCTGAACGTGATGCGCGACCCCGCGACCTTCACCGTCGACGACCCCCGGTTCTCCACCGCACAGGTCGTCGGCCCGAGCATGCTGTCCCTGGACGGTGACGAGCACGCACGCCACCGGGAGCCCTTCACCGCTCCCTTCCGCCCCAGGGAAGTACGCGTCGGCTTCACCTCGTTCATCGAGCGGGAGACCGACCGGCTCATCACCGCGCTGGAACCGGCGGGCGCCGTCGAACTGCGACGCGCCTTCGCCGGCCCGCTCGCCGTCGCCGTCGTGACCGAGGCGCTCGGGCTGGTCGGCACCACCGCGGACACGGTGCTCTCCTGGTACGACTCCATCGTGCGGTCGGTCTCGGACATCACCGCAGGACACGAGGCGGCACCCGCGGGCGCCGAGGCGTACGCGCGGCTGAGGGCCGCCGTCGAGGCCACCGTCGCCGACCCGGGCACGGCGTCGCTCCTCGGCTCCGCCGCCGAGCGGCTGGCACTGCCCGAAGTGGCGTCCAACGCCGCGGTGCTGATGTTCGGTGGGATAGAGACCACCGAGGCGATGATCACCAACGCGATGCTGCACCTGCTGCGACACCCCGACCAACTCGCCCTCGTCCGTGATGACGACGGCCTGCTGGACGGCGCGATCGAGGAATCGCTGCGCCTCGAACCCGGAGCGGCGGTCGTGGACCGCTACGCCACCCGTGACACCGTCCTCGGCCCGGCCACGATCCGCCGGGGTGAACTGGTCACCGTCTCCCTGGCCGGCGCCAACCGCGACCCGGCCGTCTTCCCCGATCCCGATCGGTTCGACGTCCGCCGCGAGAACGTGCGCCTCCAGCTGGCCTTCGCGCACGGCCCGCACTACTGCCTCGCCGCGCACCTAGCCCGACTGGAGACCAGGATCGCCCTTCAGCGCCTGCTCGAACGCCTCCCCGCCCTGCGCCTCGACCCGGCCCGTCCGGCCACTCCGCAGGGGCTGGTCTTCCGCAAGCCGCCCACCCTGCATGTCCTGTGGGACAGCCCCGCCTGATCAACGCGACACCGGGGTGCGTCGCAGGGATCTCAGGAAGGGCCGCAGAAGCCATCGCCGGGCGGGTACCTCCACGTACTCGTACAGGAGCCAGGCGAGGGCCAGGGACACCCCGAAGGCGGTGAGCGCGCCGATCGGCGACGGTTTGAACAGGTGCTGCCCCGCGC
This sequence comes from Streptomyces diastatochromogenes, assembly GCA_001550305.1. Taxonomy (GTDB): domain Bacteria; phylum Actinomycetota; class Actinomycetes; order Streptomycetales; family Streptomycetaceae; genus Streptomyces; species Streptomyces mirabilis_D. Next base: position 1,642 of record LRTP01000774.1, on the reverse strand, counting down.
GCAGCACGAGCAGGTGGACCATGTAGAAGGCGAAGGAGAGTTCACCCAGTCGGACGAGGGCCGGATGCCGCCACAAGCTGGGCAGTCCGCGTACGTCGGCCAGGGCGGCCGCGGGGATCAGACAGGTGAAACCGACCAAGGTGCAGGCGACGCAGGCGTACGATCCGCCGACCTGGGAGACCAGGAAGTAGCCGATGATCGTCAGGGCCACCGACGCCTCCAGGCCGGGGCCGCGCCAGCGGCCGAGGAGCACGAGGCGGGCGACGGCGACTCCGAGGACGAACTCCGGCAGCCGGGCGGCGGGGAAGGAGTACAGGGTGCGGCCGACCCCCAGATGCAGGTCCGCCCGGGTCAGGATGAGCACGGTCAGGACGCTCGCGCCGGCGAGCGCGGTCGCGGTGAGGGCCCCGGCGTGCCGCAGCAGCAGGGCGAACGCGGGGAAGGTCGCGTAGAAGAACGCCTCGCACGCGAGCGACCAGCTGACGGGGTCGAGTGTCTGCCACCACGGGTGCCACCAGGAGTGGACGAGGAGCAGATTCGCCGCGCTGCCGGCCGGCTTGCCCATGCCCATGACGAACACCGCGATGCAGGCCGTGACCAGGTGGACGGGGTAGAGGCGGGCGAAGCGGCGGCGCCAGAAGGCCGTGGGGCGGTCGTCGGACCGGGCGGACCAGCCGAGGACGAAGCCGGAGAGCAGAAAGAAGAAGGAGACCCCGGTGGAACCCGCCCCGAAGCCCCAGTCGGCGAAGTGACGGGCCTGCCCGTTGAAGTAGCCCAGATTGCGGGTGTGCAGGCAGAAGACGAGAAGGGCCGCCACCCAGCGCAGACCGGTGAGGGAGGGCAGTGGACCGGGGTGGGTCACCTCGCGGTGGTGAGTCTTCGATCGGACCGGCGATTCGGATTGCTCCGGCTCGGCGAAGGAAGACTTGCTCACGATGGGACCGCCTGTGTTGGTCAAGGAGAGGTGCTCGCTGGGGGACTGGGGTGGTGAACTGGGCATGTTTGGGGTGGTTGTCGTCGACGCGTCTTCCCCGAGGAGCCGATAAGTATGCGTGTCGAATTACCGTTCGATCTGGTGATGGGCACCAGCTGCTGCGATGCCTTGTCAAGGTGTGAACGCCTGGTCGGACGCTGGGTCACCCTCCATCCGACGGTGAACGGGACATCTTCGGGCAACGGGATGGCCGATGGACTGTGACACGCACGGGGCCCGCGTCGCGTACCGAGCGCTGGGGCGCCGACGTAGGAGGGGGTCGGCACGGTCGCCGTGGGCGCGGCGGTCGAAGCCGCGGTGACCGGGAACCAGGGCCACACGGGCCCGGGCGGTCGCTTTCAGGCCCCGGTCAGCGGCGTCACCAGGAACCGCACAAGCCGCCCGGCAGGCCGGTGGTGAGCGCACCACGGTCCACCGTCCCGTAGGGCAGGGGACTGTCGGCAGCGCGCAGCGGGTCTCCAAGCCCCTCAGGGGTCGACGCCGCGAACCCTACGAAAGCACCAAGGCGGTCGCCGGCCCCGGGGAACGGGGGCGGCGACCGCCTTGGACCTGGTGCCGGCGCGGTACGGCAGGCCCGTACCCCGCCTCCGTGACCGCTACGACTTCGCCCCGGAGACCTCCGCGGGCCGCTCGGCCGGCCCACCGGCC
>LRTP01000773.1 GCA_001550305.1 Streptomyces diastatochromogenes | reverse complement strand
CCGCCCGCCCGCCCTCGCATGCTCTCTATTCTTCCCGCCATGACCGACCCGTCGCAGCCCAATACCGCAGGCCGCCGCCTGGACGAGCGGCCCTACAGCCTCCCCGGCCTCTCCCCGAACACGACGCAGGACGCCGTCGTCGTCGTTCCCGGCATCATGGGGAGCGAGTTGTACGACACCGAGTCCGGCGACGTCGTCTGGGGCCTCGCGAACGCCGGATGGCTGCTGAAGGCGTGGACGGCGCCCCAGGGCTTACGCGCCCTGCGCCTCACGCCCGACGAACGCGAGGGCCGCCTCGGCCGCATCCGGGCCCGGCGCCTGCTGCGCACCCCCGCCTGGAGCCCGTTCCTGCGCGGCATCGAGCCCTACAACGACCTGGTCGCGACCGTCACCCGGAGCGTGGCCGACCCGGAGGCCGTGCTGCCCTTCGCCTACGACTGGCGGCTGTCCGTCGCCACGAACGCCCGGTTCCTCGCCGAGGCGGCGCGCGAACACCTGGAACGATGGCGGCGGCACCCCGCACACGCGCTCGCCCGCAAGCACCGGGTCGACGAACGGGAGGGTCGGCTCGTCTTCGTCGCGCACTCCATGGGCGGACTGCTCACCCTCGCCGCTCTCACCGACGGCCCCGACGGCGACCTCGCGGCGGACACCCGTGGGGTGCTCACCCTCGGTACTCCCTTCCAGGGGGCGGTGGCCGCCGCCGCGATCCTCAACACCGGGCAGGGAGCGCCGGTTCCGCTGCCGCACGGCAGGCTCAGGAGACTCGCGTACACCATGCCGGGCCTGCACGACCTGCTCCCGACGTTCCCCTGTCTCGACGAGGGCCTGAACATCCGCCGGCTCAGCCCCACGGACATCGCCGACCTGGGCGGCGACAAGGATCTGGCCGTCGACTCCCAGACCCTGCACGACACCCTGCGCGGGCGGGCGCTGCCCGGGCACCGGGCGCTGGTGGGCATCAGCCAGCCCACCCTCCAGTCCCTGACCCTCCGTCAGGGCGTCGTGACCGCCTCCGAGCACTGCTACCGCGAGCACAGTGACGGGGAGCTGATGCGCGACGAGACGGGCGCCCCGCGCCGCTTCGACGTGGGCGGCGACGGCACCGTACACAAGGAGTCCGCCGCCTCTCCCTTGAACCGCGCCACCGTGCCCCTCGCGCTGCAGCACGGTGCGCTGGCCCAGGGGGAGGCCGCGTTGGAGGCGGTGACCTCGTTCCTGGAGGAGGACGAGCACCTAGGTCCCCCGCAGGCCGGGGCACGGGTCGGCATCGAGGTCCCGGACCTCGTCGCGCCGGGCACGCCCTGGACGGTCCGGGTGCGCGGCGTCGACAGTCCCGCGGGGCTGGACTGCGCGGTCGAGGAGGTCGGCGGGGCCTTCGCCGGACCCGCCCGGCTGTACGGCGACGACGACCACCTCGCGGCCCGGGTCACCGTGCCCGCGCCCGGCCTCTACCGGGTCACCCTGGACACGGGCGACCCCACTGCGCTGACCCAACTCGTCCTCGCGGCCCCGGACGAGCGGGACGACGGCTGAGACTCCTCCGCAACCTGCGCCGACTATGGTGTCGACACGAATCGAACGCGCAATGGTTCGAACCGGTCCGGAGCGAGCGGTCAGGAAAGAACGGCGAGGGGCACGCGGTGGCGGACGAGGGGCGGCTGGTCGCCGGGCGCTACCGGCTGATCGAACAGATCGGCCGTGGCGGCATGGGCACGGTGTGGCGTGCCGAGGACGAGGTCCTCAGCCGTGAGGTCGCGGTCAAGCGGCTGCACGTCCAGCGGCACCTGACCGACGACGAGCTCGCCACCCTCCACGAACGCACCCGCCGTGAGGCGCGCAGCGCCGCCCGTATCGCCCATCCCCACGTGGTCGTCGTGCACGACGTGGTGGACGACGAGGGGTTGCCCTGCATCGTCATGGAGTACGTGCCCTCCACGACCCTCGCCGCCCTGCTCGCGGACGGCGGCGCGGTGCCGCCCACCGAGGCCGCCCGGATCGGCCTCGGCATGGTCGCCGCGCTGCGGGCCGCGCACGCCGCCGGGGTGCTGCACCGTGACGTCAAGCCGGGCAACGTCCTGCTCGGCGCCGACGGCCGCGTCGTCCTCACCGACTTCGGCATCGCCATGGCGACCGGCACCTCGACGCTGACCAGGACCGGCGAGATCATCGGCTCGATCGACTACATCGCGCCCGAACGGATGCGGGGCAAGAAGCCCGGACCCGCCGCGGACCTGTGGGCGCTCGGGGCGACCCTCTACCAGTCCGTCGAGGGGCGGCCCCCGTTCCGCAAGGCCACGGCCGTGGAGACGGCGTACGCCATCGCCGTCGACCCGGTCGAGCCCATGAAGCAGGCAGGGCCGCTGGAACCCCTCATAGACGCGCTGCTCGCGAAGGAACCGCAGGAGCGGCCGTCGGCGGAGGAGGTGGAGCGGGTTCTGAGGGAAGTGGTGTCGGGGGTACCGACGCAGCTGACGCCCACGCGTCCGGTACCGGCACCGATACCGGCGCCGGCGCAGTCTCCGCCGACCGCGACGACGGTGGCACCGGCGCGGGAAGACGCGCCGCCCCGGCCCCGTGGG
>LRTP01000772.1 GCA_001550305.1 Streptomyces diastatochromogenes | reverse complement strand
ACGTCCAGGTGCGGACGTTCAGCGGCATCGTGTCCCGCAGGGTGTTGCAGGCGGAGCACAGCCTGGAGGAGGGGAACCACCGGTCCACCGCGATCACTTCGCGTCCGTACCACTGGGCTTTGTACTCCAGCATGCTCCGGAACTCGCTCCACGCCGCGTCGCTGATGGCGCGGGCCAGTTTCCGGTTTTTGACCATGTTGCGCACGGCCAGGTCCTCGATCACGATCGTTTGGTTCTCACGAACGAGCCGAGTGGTCAGCTTGTGCAGCGTGTCGCGGCGCCGGTCGGCGATCCGGGCGTGGATCTTTGCGGCCTTGAGCCGGGCTTTCCTGTGGTTGGCGCCGTCGCCCCTGGCCTTGCGGGCAAGGTTGCGCTGGGCCTTGGCGAGAGCGGCACGGTCCCGGCGCTCGTGCCGGGGGTTGGTGATCTTCTCTCCGGTGGAGAGGGTCAGCAGGTGGTCCAGGCCGACATCGACACCGACGGCCTGACCGGTGGCCGGGAGCGGCTTGACGGACGGGTCCTCGCACAGCAGGGAGACGAACCAGCGGCCCGCGCTGTCCTGCGAGACCGTCACGGTGGACGGTTTCGTTCCCTCGGGCAGCGGCCTGGACCACACGATGCGCAGAGGCTCGCTCATCTTCGCGAGCCGCAGCTCACCGTTCCGGAAGCGGAATGCGCTGGTGGTGTACTCCGCACTCCTGCGCGACGTCTTGCGCGACTTGAAGCGCGGGTACTTCGCCCGTTTGCCGAAGAAGTTGGTGAACGCCGTCTGCAGGTGCCGCAGCGCCTGCTGGAGGGGGACCGAGGACACCTCGTTCAGGTAGGCCAGTTCCCCGGTCTTCTTCCACGCCGTCAGCATCGCGGAGGTGGCGTTGTAGGTGACCCGCTCCTGATGGGTCGCCCACGCCTGGGTACGGGCGGCGAGCGCCAGGTTGTAGACCTTCCGCACGCACCCGAACGTGCGCGACAGCTCCGCTGCCTGCGCATCCGTCGGACAGAAGCGGTACTTGAACGCCCGCTTCACGTGAGTGGTCACTCACAAACTATCGCATCGACTAGTGGCTATCTGCGGGTAGTTGGCCGCGAACGACGATCCGCCCTGATGGCGGTTCGCCGTTCATGGCCCTGCTCCGCAGGAGTCCGTTTCCTCTCCGCCCTGAAGGGCGGAGTATCCACGGAGGGATCAGATGAGCACCGTCAACCCCCCATCCCCGGGCGGTGAAACCAGGAGGGTGGTCTTCTGGGCCATTCTCACCACCAGCCTCGCCTCGTTCATGGCGGGACTGGACAACCTCGTCATCATCACGGCGCTGCCCACCATCCGCGAGAAACTCGGCGGCAGCCTCACCGACCTGGAATGGACGGTCAACGCCTACACCCTGTCCTTCGCGGTCCTGATGATGTTCGGCGCCGCCCTCGGCGACCGCTTCGGCCGCCGCAAGGTCTTCAGCCTGGGCCTGCTGCTGTTCACCGCCGCCTCCGCGGCCGCCGCCCTCGCGCCCGGCATCAACGAACTCGTCGCCGCCCGCGCCGTCCAGGGCGTCGGCGCGGCCATCATCATGCCGCTGTCGGTGACCCTGCTGACCGCCGCCGTGCCCGCCGAGAAACGCGGCGCGGCCCTGGGCATCTGGGGCGCCGTCAACGGACTGTCCATCGCCGCCGGCCCGCTGGTGGGCGGCGCCATCGTCGAGCACCTGTCCTGGCAGTGGATCTTCTGGCTGAACGTGCCGATCGGTCTGGCCCTGGCCCCGCTGTCCTTCCGCAAGCTCGCCGAGAGCCGCATCGCCCACTCCCGCCTGGACGCCGTCGGCACCGCCCTGGCCAGCCTGGGCCTGTTCGGCATCGTGCTGGGCCTCATCAAGGGCCACGGAGACGGCTGGACATCCCCCCAGGTCCTGGGCGCACTGATCGGCGGCACCGCCGTGATGGCCCTGTTCGTGGTGTGGGAGAACCGCACCGAACACCCGATGGTGCCGATGCGGATGTTCCGCAACCGCGCCTTCACTGCGATCAACCTGGCCGGCGCCCTCATGTCGGTCGGCATGTTCGGCGCGATCTTCCTGATGACCCAGTTCCTGCAGAACATCCAGGGCTACACCGCCATGCAGGCCGGCGTACGGCTGCTGGCCTGGACCGCCATGCCGATGGTGGTCGCCCCCATCGGCGGCATGGTCTCCGACCGCATCGGCGGCAAACCCGTGGTCACCCTCGGCCTCGCCATGATGACCGCCGGCATGGTCTATTGGGCCTTCGTCCTCAAGCCGGACGTCTCCTACGCCGCCCAGCTGCCCTCCCTGATGATCTGCGGCGCCGGCATGGCCCTGTTCTACGCCCCGCTGATGAACCTCACCATGGGCTCGGTCGCCGAACACGAACAGGGCATCGCCTCCGGCGTCACCGCCGCCACCCGCGAGGTCGGCGCCGCCCTCGGTGTGGCCCTGCTCGCCTCCATCTTCAGCGCCAACGGCGGCTACGCCTCACCGCGCAACTTCGTCGACGGCCTGGTGCCCGCCATGTGGGTGGGCGCCGCCGCGGTGGCCCTCGCCACCTTCGCCATGCTGGGGGCCCCCTCCCCCCGGCGCGCCGCCGC
>LRTP01000771.1 GCA_001550305.1 Streptomyces diastatochromogenes | reverse complement strand
GACGCGACCACCGCCGCCGCCCGCCGCACCCGCCGCGCCGGCGGCGCCGACCGTCCGGGCAGCTCCCGCAACCGCCTGGTACTGGCGGTGAAGGCCGGCTCATCCCACGAACTGTTGCACAAGCTCCTCGACGCCTACGCGGCCGAGCCCGACGCCGCCGAGATCGAGGTACTGCCGAGCGGCACGTGCGAGCAGGGCGAGATGCTGCGCGACGGCCGCGCCGATGTGGCGCTCATGCACGCGCCGTTCAACTCCCTCACCGGGTTCGACAGCGAGGAACTGATGACCGAAGGGCAGATCGCCATCTTGCCCGCCGGGCACCCCCTCGCCACGCACAGGACACTGTCCCTCGCCGACATCAGCGACATCCCCGATCTTCCGCTCGCCCGCTGGGCCCACGACGGTGCCTACCCACCCGGCTCGGGCCCCGAGATCCACGACCAGACGCAGCTGGCCCAGTTGATCGCCCTCGGTCGCACCGTGGCCGTCTTCCCCGACTCCGCCCGCTCCTGGTTGTGGGCCGAGCACACCGCCGTCCCCCTGACCGACGCGCCCCCCGTCGTCACACACCTCGCCTGGCCCGCGCACAGCCGCTCCCTCGCCCTCGCGGGGCTGATCCGCACAGCCACCCGGCTATGACCGGCCTCGGAGACGCTCGGATGACTCATCACAGCGTCCCCCATTTGCTTTCATGGAGGGATCAGATGAACAGCACTGGATCGCAGACCGACCTGGCGCCCGGGGCGTTCGCCGTGGATTCCAGGGGCCCGGGTGCCGCACCGCGAGGATTCGATACCTTCCGTCGTGGATGGCAGACGCAGATCGGCGATGTCTTCCCCCTGCCGGCCTTCAGCCCGGCCACGATCGCCGACTTCCGGCTCAAGGGACGCGTCGCCAGGGTGCGCGATGTGGTGATCGCTGATCTCCACATGGCGTCGGCCACCCGGATCGCGGACCCCGCGGGCGGCGATCGGGACCTGGTGGAGATCCACGTATTGCGGCGCGGCGCATGGACGTTGGGCGGCCTGCCCGAGCGCTACGAGCACACCGTATCGACCGGGCAGTTCCTCCTCCGGCACTTCGGGCGGCAGATGCCCTTCGAGACGGCGCCGCACACCACGGCGCAGTTCCTTTTCCTGCCCTCCGCGACGCTCAGATCCCTGCTCGGGAACCGGACTGTCATCGGGCCGACGGACTCGGCCGAGATGCGCCTGCTGACGGCCCACACGAACATGATCCAGAAGACGGCCACTGACCTCGGCCCGGCCGGTGTACACGCCGCCCACAGCACCCTGATCGAACTGGCCAAGGCCGTGGCGGTGCGCCGCTTCGACGACGTGGAACCACAGTTGGCTCCCGCGCTCGTCCTGGCCGCGAAGGACCTCGCCAACAGGCATCTCGCCGATCGCGAGCTGTCCCCGGCGATGCTGGCGCGCGAGCTCAACGTCTCCGTACGCACCCTGCAACGGGCGTTCGCAACGGCGGGCGAGTCGGTGACCACCTACATCCGCCACCGGCGGCTGGAAGAAGCCCGGCTCGCCCTCACATCGCCATCCGGCCGGTGGAGCGTCTCGGAACTGGCCGCCCACTGGCATTTCGTCGACAGCAGCCACTTCATCCGCGCCTTCAAGAAACACTACGGCCAAACGCCCACCGAATATGCCCGCTCGACCGGATCGGCCGCACGCTGAACGGACCTGAAGCAGGGCCTGACGCATGAACTGACCGATGACGCCGGTACTACAGCCGGAGATCTTGTGACGGGGTCCGTGTGCCGTCGTTGACCGGGCATGATGCTGGATGTGACGGCTGAGCTGATAGCCGAGTGGCATGACGAACTGGCCAGGCTGACGGGCTCGTTGGGGAACCTGTTCAACCGGCCGGAGCCGCGGGTGGTGTTCGCGCAGTTCGTCGAGGGCCTGCTGGCGGAGCTGCCGAAGAAGAACGGCTGGACGCTCTCGGAGCGGGCCGGGCATGCGACCGGGGACCGGATGCGGTGGCTGCTGGACGGGTCGGTATGGGACGCCGACCAGCTGCGCGACGAGGTCCGCGACTACGTCGTGGAGCATCTGGGCGACGCGGACGCCTCGCTGGTGATCGATGACACCCAGGCCCAGAAGAAGGGCACCAAATCGGTCGGGGTGGCCTTCCAGCACTGCGGGCTGACCGGGGGCGTGCGCAACTGCCAGACGATGGTGATGCTTACCTGCGCCACCGCCGCCGGACATGCCTTGATCGATCGCCGCCTGTACCTGCCCGAGGAATGGACGTCCGACCGGGAGCGGTGCCGGGCTGCCGGTATCCCCGACGAGACTGCCTTCGCCACCAGGCCCGGGCTGGCCATCGCCATGCTCGACCGTGCCCTCGCCGCCCAAGTCCCCTTCACCTGGGTCCTGGCCGATTCCGGCTACGGACGCGATCCGCAGTTGCGCGCCTGGTGCCACACCCGGGCGGTGCCCTACGTACGGGGCGTCCCGGTCGATCTCCCGCTGGACGTCTGCGACGGCCTGTCCGCCCTGCCCGAGGCGGTGAATACCGTCTGGCCCCAGACCGTGGTCCGAACGTGCATCGTCCACTTGATCAGAAACAGCC
>LRTP01000770.1 GCA_001550305.1 Streptomyces diastatochromogenes | reverse complement strand
CGACGAAGCGATCGCCTTCAGTACCCCCGCATCAGCCCCGCTCGCGGCAGCTGCTTGACCCGACAGCTGCATGGGGTGTCTTGTCCGCCAGGACCACCGCCGGCCGTGTGCGGGGCCGTCCACGGCGGCGGGGTACGCGCAGGGCAGCCATGACGCTTTCGATGGCGGGAGCGTCCCCGGCTTGGCCAGGCGTGAGGACAAAGACCAAAGGTCGGCATCGACCGTCGGCGGCCGGATGGACCTTCGTGGTCAAGCCGCCGCGTGACCGGCCAAGGGCATGATCGTCTGGCTCGCCGACTGCAGCCCCCTTTCTTTTGCGGGGGCCTGCGGCATGCTGGTGAGCACGCACGATGGTGGAGTCGACTGCAACGACCCAGTTCAGGTCTTCCTCCGCGTCGGCCTGGGCGAGCAACGCGGTGAAGACGCGCTCCCAGGTACCGTCGATAGCCCAGTTCCGGAGCCTGGTGTATGCGACCTTCCGCGAGCCGTATTGGTCGGGGAGGTGCACCCACTGCGAGCCGGGTCGAGGTGGCCGACCAGGTAGCGCTGGCAGGCGTCGACGGCCTCGCGTCGTGCGATCGACAGGTCTTCCCGGTCGGCCTGGGCGGTCATCTGGTCGGCGGTGCGGGCGGCGTGACCTGCGAGGATCGCGGTCAGATGGTCGGCCGCCCATTCCTTGGCCTCGGTGGTGCCGGGTTTGTGGAAGGTGTGGGCGGCGGCCCAGACATCCTCGGCGACGTGCACGAAGTCCAACAGCACGTGGAGCGTGACGCCGCGTCGGATGGACTCGGCAGTGATCAGGTCGAGCTGGTGGCGGGCACCGTCGACCAGGACGATCCACGGCCGGAGGTGCTTGGGGGCGTGGGCCTGGGCCAGGTCGAAGGCGTCGGCGATGACCTGCTCGGGCGACCGGACCAGGGACGCGGTGCACCACTTGTTCTCGGCCCGGGGTCCCGGAGCGGGGCGTTCGCTGCTGCGGCCGCCGGGCGGGTGGATCACGTCGTGGGGACGTCTGGGGGCTGGGCGGGTGCCGAAGACGCAGGCCACGGTCGCTATCCGCTTGCGGTTCGGCTTCTCGCCCGGCGCGAGCCGGCCACGATGGCCACCGGATGTGGCTTACTGATCATTTCAGAATGAGATCCGTGTGGTGGCTTGGTAGTTGGGTGTTGTGTCGGCAGCATATGTCGGATGTCTGCTGATCTTGTGCCTGATGACCTCTGGGAGCGCATAGCCCCGCTGTTGCCGGTCCGGCCGGCCAGACGGCGTCGGTATCCCGGGCGTCTGCCGGTGGATGACCGGGCTGCGTTGCGGGGCATCGTTTACGTGCTGTGCAAGAGCGTGAGCTGGCGGGACGTTCCCGCAGAACAGGTCGGGTGCAGTGGGGTGACGGCCTGGCGGCGTCTGCGGGACTGGACCGAAGCGGGCGTCTGGCCCCGGCTGCACGAGGTCCTGTTGGCGGAACTGCGTCAAGAGGGCCTGCTGGAGATGGACGACGCCGCCATCGACGGCTCGCGCGTCAGGGCGCTCAAAGACATCTCAGGGGGCCAAGAAGTCAAGCCGCCTGCTCGGCCGAGGGTGGTAGGAGTGGTGCGAAGGCGTGCTGCTCGTCGAAGAGCTGCCGATTTTTGAGGCAGTGATGGAGCTGGCCAAGGAAGCGGTTCAGCAGGTGACGTTGGGCGGCGGCGTGCCAGTCTCCGTGTTCGCGTCGGCGTCGGTAGTGCGCGTTGGCTCCGGGAGAAGCGGTGAGGGCAGCGAAGGCCCAGAGGAAGCCGGCGTTGATGAGACGGTTGTTCTTGACGAAGCGACGGCCGACGAAGCGCTTCTTGCCGGAGGCCCGGGTGATAGGCGCGGATCCGGCGTAAGACTTCAGGGCTCTGGCGTCGGCGAACCGGGCCCGGTCATCGCCCAGCTCCGCGAACACGCGGGCTCCGAGCATGGGCCCCAGGCCGGGAAAGCTGAGCAGGATCTCGCTGTCGGCGTGCTGGTGAAAGGCGGCTGTGGCAGCCTCCGCGAGGTCGTCCGCAGCCTGGCAAGTGGCGTCCAGCTGCTTGAGCAGGGCCAGGAGTTGGTGGCCGAAGGCCTCCTCGACGACGGGAAGCTGGTGGGCGTACTCGGCGCGGAAGACATCGCGTAGTCGCTCGGCCTCCGTGTCGCAGCCGCGGAGGCGGCCGCTGCGTTTGAGAGCGGCCCGCAGCTGGGCGAGGGTGAGCTTCGCGGCCTTGGCCGGGGTCGGGGCCAGAGTGAGGACGACGCGGGCATCGGCCCTGGTCAGACCACCTTGTTTGCCCTGAAAGGCCAGCAGAGCAGCAGGGTAGTACTCGCGCAGGAGCGAGCGGACCTGATTGGCGACCTGCTGCCGGCTCCAGACGGCGTCCTGCTGGGCTCGGGCCAAGACCGTGATGGCCTGGGCGAGTTCGGAGTCGGCCGACAGGGGCCGGTGGGCGTGGATGTCGGTGCGCAGGATGTTCGCCAGGACCAGGGCGTCGCCAGGGTCGGACTTCTTGCGGCTGACGCCGTGGCGGTCGCGGTAGCGGGCGGCGGCCAGCGGGTTGATCGCGAAGACCGGGCGTCTGCCGGTGCGCAGGGTGGAGACCAGGAGGCC
>LRTP01000769.1 GCA_001550305.1 Streptomyces diastatochromogenes | reverse complement strand
GCCGACTGCGGCACGTCCCACGCCGACTGCGAAAGGCCGTGGGACGGCTCGGCGCCCGACGCGCCGGGCTGCCCGGCCAGCCATTCGGGGTCGTCACCCCACTGCGCCGCCGGGGTACCTTCGGACCGCCCGGCCCGTTCGCCGCGCTCGCCGCTTCTGCTGGTTCCGGTACCGCCCTCGGACGCCCCGGGCCCCAGGAACGGCATCACCGCCGGGAATCCCGCGGCGGGCTGCTCGGCCTGCGATGCGTGCGGCTGCTCCTGACCCGGCTCCTCCACCGACGGCGGCCATGCCGAGGTGGCCGCGGGTTGGCCGACGCCGTCACCGTGGCGCAGGTACGCGTCACCGGACGACGTACCGTCCGGCGTCCCGATGACCGGCTCGTCCGTCGCCGGGGTGTCCGCCCATGGCTCGCCCGTGGTGAACAGCAGGCCGGACGCGTCGGAACGCTCCTGCTCGCGTTCGCCGCCCGCCGCCCCGGCACCCATACCGCCCATCGGCATCATGGGCATCATGGGCGTACCACCGGCACTCTCGGCTGCCTGCGGCGACGGGCCGCCGGCCACCAGGTGTTCTCCACCGTCACCTGGCAGGTCCAGCCCAGGCCCACCGGCCTGGGCACCACCGAAGACATCACCCGTGGACTCCCCGGCATCCGCCGTGTGAGCCCAGGGACCGGTGTCGCCGCCCAGCAGACCGGACGCGTCGGACGGCGCACCCTCCTGACCACCGGCACCGCCACCGGCACCCATGCCACCCATACCGCCCATCGGCATCATGGGCATCATGGGCGTACCACCGGCACCGTCGAGAGCCGTACTGCCCGGGAACGCACCGACACCCTCACCAGGAACCCTGGCCTCGGTAGGCATGTCGGACAGCCCCGGCAGCCCATCCCCCACACCGGTGCCCGGAGCCGCGATGCCCTTGGTGTTCACATCGGGCAGGCTCGTGTCCGGGAACCCCGCGATGTCGGCGGTGCCCGGTGCGGTGGCCGAGTCCGGACCGGTGACTCCCGGAGCGTCCAGGCCCAGGTTTTTGGGGAACGCGGAAGGCGCGTCCAGCGTGCGGGATTTGGTGCCGGTGTTGCCGGTTCCGGGTGAGTTCAGGCCCCCGGCCAGGCCCGGGAAGGGGGCGACCTCCGGCATCGGGGAGCCGGTCCCCTGGCCGTTGGGGTTGAGGGCCGCGTCCATGGTCGGATCCAGCTGCCCCGTGGAGGGCGTGTTCGCCGGGTCGCCGCCAAGTGACGGATCACCGGGAAACCCGTTCGGACTCACACCCGGCCCGTTGTCCAGGGGCGCGCCCGAGCCGAGATCAGATGCATCGAGGGGCGCCGGGGACACGGACGCGTTCCCGAGGCCCGGGTTACCCGAAGTCGAGCCCGGGCCTCCCAGGTCCGTCGCATTCGGTGAGAAGCCCGGGGCCGTGGGGTCCAGCGTCCCACTGCCGGGCGCCAGACCGGTATTTGGGTAGTCGGTCGGGTCGGCGACGTCCTGGGGCGAGTTCCCGCCGTAGTTCGGTATGCCGCCGCCGGTGTACGGCATTCCGTCACCGTAGTTCGGCATGCCGCCCCCGGTGTACGGCATTCCGTCACCGTAGTTCGGCATGCCGCCCCCGGTGTACGGCATTCCGTCGCCGGAATAGGGCATGTTGTCGTACGGGCTGTTCGCCGGGTTGTCGGGGGAGGTCGGCTGGCTGACGGAGCCACTGGTGACCTTGTAGTGCTGGGACAGGGCAACGAGCACCTTCCGCATGTCGTTGCCCATCATCTCGACGATCTTCTTGTTGGCGCTGACCCGGACCAGGCCGTTGCTCATCAGAAGGTGGGGGTTGATCGCCAGCGCCTGCTGGGCGTACCAATTGTTGATGTCGTTGATCTTCGCCTTGGCCTCGCGCAGATGCTGAGCGTTGTCCGCCAGTTGCTGCGGGACGTTGTAGTCCCCGGTGACGCCGCCGGACAGCGCGTCGGACATGTGCTGCACCTGCGTCGAGAGCCCGGTCATGGCTGTTTTAAGGGTTGACGCCGCCTCACCCTGCCACGGTCCGTTCTCGCCCGTCAGTTGCTCGGTCTGGTCCTTCAGGGCCTGAGCGACCTCCTGCAAAACCTGCTGCGTGTAAAAGAAGGTGTTGGCTGCCTCCTGGATGGTCTCCGGATCGGAGAACTGTGTGGCCAGCTCCTGGGTGTGACTGTCGACGACATAGGCGGCGCCGCCGTTGATGGCCGCCATGATGTGCTTCCAGTCCCAGCTGCTGTAGTCACCGCTGGTGTCTCCCTCTTTGACCCAGACACCGTCCTCGCCCTCGGAGAAGCCAGAGACGTCACTGCTCTTCTTACCGTCGGCCATGGCCCCGCGTTTCCCTCCACCCGACGCTCGCGTCAATCCCAGGTCTACTGCATTCGCTGGCCCGGCCAGTCACGAGGCGGGCGCCAGCCGTCTAGAAGCCGGGCAACACCGCCGGCTCCGCCGGGCGATCCAGCGCGACCCCAGACTGCTCCGGCCCGGACATCGACACCCCCACGACCCGCGGCTCGTTCGGACCGTCGGACGCAAACCTAGGCTCCTGCTGCCCCGACTCCCCCGCCACCCGCGGCTCGTTCGGACCGTCGGACGCAAACCT
>LRTP01000077.1 GCA_001550305.1 Streptomyces diastatochromogenes | reverse complement strand
GGCGGGCCCGCGCTGGAGTCGCGGAGCGTCGGCACGGCGTTGCTGGTCCACCCGCGCGGCTTCGTGGACAGCCGGGCGCTGAACTTCACCCGGCGCCTGGCCGCCGACCCCCAGCACACCCTCGTCGTCCTCGACCTGCCCGCCAGCCCCGAGGACGCGGTGTGGGACAAGGTCGCCCGGTCCCTGGCCCGCCGGGGCGGCAGTTTCCGTATCGTCCCCGGCCGCGGCACCCGGGAGGACGTCAAGCAGGCCGCCCAGTTGCTGGCGGACCGGCTGCAACGTGTGGTGCTCGCCCCCGACGGGACCGTGGTCCCCGCAGCCGGCGGGGCACTGTTCGTCCCCGCCAGCCACGGCCTGGGCTGGCTGCGGTACCGGCCGGGAATGCCGTCGGTACCGGAGTCACGGCGTTTCCCCAAGCCGCAGTGGGAGTTCTCGGTTCCCGACCAGCCGCGCCCGACCGGCGCGGGCGGCATGGTCGAGCCGCTGCCCGGCGGCGCGTGGATCCGCGGCACCTGGGAGGACGCGGCCGCCCCCGAACACCGTCAGTGGCTGATCGACCAGTTCGTCGGCCACCCCGACCAGATCGGGGTGGCGCTCGGCAGCCCGGGGACGTCCGCCCTGCCGCTGGAGGAGGTCTCCGCGTTCTGGGACACGCTGCCCCCCACCGCACGGCCCATGGTGCGCTTCCTGCCCTACGGTCCGGTGGCCGTCCCCAGCGGCACACCACTCGGTCAGGCCCTGGCCGACCTGCTGGGCGAACCCGTCGTCGTTCACGCGGGCGTGCCCACTCCCGGCGCGGACGGCGGGGCACCCGTGGTGCGCACCATCGGACGCGATGGAAGGCTGAGCTGGCGGCCGTACGCCGAACAGTTCGGCTTCCTGCCGCGCTCGCAGACCGGCGGCCGGGCGCAGGCCCCGCTGCCACTGAACACACGGGTCCCGGTGGGGGACATCCCGGCCATCGGGCACGGCGTCTACCAGTACGCCCCGGACGTGGTCCTGGAGGTCGTGCAGAGCGGCCTGTGGGTGCGCCCGGCAGTGGAGCCGCCCGACCGTCACACCGTGCGCTCCGCGCCGGCCGATCCCGTGTACCCCGCCATCCTGTACGACGAGACCAACCCGATGGCCGCCGACCGTATGCGGTACATCTCCTACGAACTGCTGCGCGGCCTCGACCCCTCGTTCGGCCGGCAAGGCCGCATCATGCCCTCGAGCGAGGCGGGCCGTTTCCCCGAAGGCGGCCCGCCGCCGCTGCCGCCCGGGGGACCAGTCCCCGCCGCGCCCGGCC
>LRTP01000768.1 GCA_001550305.1 Streptomyces diastatochromogenes | reverse complement strand
CGAGAAGGACGCCGCCGAACTCCGGGCCGAGGGCATCCACGCCGCCGCCGTCGCGGTCGACGTCACCCGGCCCGAGTCCGTCGAGGCCGCCGTCGCCTTCGCCGTCGACACCTTCGGCGGCCTGCACCTCGCCGTGAACAACGCGGGCGTCGGCGGACCCGTCGTGCCCACCGGCGCGTACGACATCGACGCCTACAACCGGGTGGTGCGCACGAACCTCGACGGGGTCTTCCACTCCCTGCGCTACGAGCTTCCGGCTATCGAGGCGGCGGGCACGGGCGGCGCGATCGTCAACGTCTCCTCGATCCTCGGCTCGGTCGCCTCGGCCGGCTCGTCCGCGTACGTCGCCGCCAAGCACGGCGTGGTGGGACTGACGAAGGCCGCGGCCGCCGAGTACGCCCCGAAGGGCATCCGCGTCAACGCGGTCGGCCCCGGCTTCATCGACACCCCGCTGCTGAAGGAGATGGAGAAGGCCCAGTACGACGGCCTGGTCGCGCTGCACCCGGCAGGCCGCCTCGGCCGCCCCGAGGAGGTCGCCGAACTGGTCACCTTCCTGCTCTCCGAGCGCGCCTCCTTCGTCCACGGCAGCTACCACCTGGTCGACGGCGCCTACACGGCCGTCTGAGTCACCAGCGGCCCCCCCTCGAAGGAGTTGGAAGAATGAAGGCACTCCAGTACCGCACCATCGGCGCCGCCCCCGAGGTCGTCACCGTCCCCGATCCCGAACCCGGCCCCGGACAGGTCCTGTTGAAGGTCTCCGCGGCGGGCGTCTGCCACTCGGACATCGCCGTGATGAGCTGGCCCGCCGAGAGTTTCCCGTACGCACTGCCGCTGACCCTCGGGCACGAGGGCGCGGGCACGGTCGCCGCGCTCGGCGACGGAGTGAGCGGACTGAAGGAGGGCGACCCGGTCGCCGTCTACGGGCCGTGGGGCTGCGGCCTCTGCGCCAAGTGCGCCGAGGGCAAGGAGAACTACTGTCTGCGCGCCGACGAGCTCGGCATCCGCCCGCCGGGGCTCGGCGCGCCCGGTGCGATGGCCGAGTACCTGATCGTCGACGACGCCCGTCACCTCGTACCGCTCGACGGTCTCGACCCCGTCGCCGCGGTGCCTCTGACGGACGCCGGGCTGACCCCGTACCACGCGATCAAGCGGGCGCTGCCCAAGCTGCTGCCCGGGTCCACCGCCGTCGTCATCGGCACGGGCGGACTCGGCCACGTCGCCATCCAGTTGCTGCGGGCCATGACCGCGGCCCGGGTGATCGCCCTCGACGTCAACGAGGACAAGCTCGCGCTCGCCCGGCGCGTCGGGGCGCACGAGAGCGTCCTGTCCGACGCCGGGGCCGCCGCGAAGGTACGGGAACTCACCGGCGGCATCGGCGCCCAGGCCGTGTTCGACTTCGTCGGCGCGGAGCCGACCGTGCGGACCGCCGGGGCGCTCGCCGCGGTGGAGGGCGAGATCAGCATCGTCGGGATCGGCGGGGGCGCCCTGCCCGTCGGCTTCGGCGCGCTGCCCTTCGAGGTGTCGGTCCACGCCCCCTACTGGGGCTCCCGCGGCGAGCTGATCGAGGTCCTCGACCTCGCCCGCACCGGAGAGGTCTCCGTGCACACCGAGACGTACTCCCTAGACGAGGCACCCCTCGCGTACGAGCGGCTGCACGCCGGGAAGGTGAACGGCCGCGCCGTGATCCTGCCGAACGGCTGACGCCTCGCGCGATCAGCCCTTGACCCACCGGTACTGCAGCTCCGGCCGCCCCACCTGCCCGTACTGCGGAGCCCGCGCCGCCCGTCCCGCCTCCACCAGGTGCTCCAGATAGCGCCGGGCCGTGATCCGGGAGATGCCGACCGACTCCGCGACCCCGGCCGCCGTCAGGCCCTCGGCGCTGTCCCGCAGTGTCCGGGTGACCCGCTCCAGCGTCGGGGCGCTGAGGCCCTTGGGGAGGGCGGCCGGGCCAGGGGCGCGCAGGGTGGCCAGGGCGCGGTCCACCTCGTCCTGGCCGCTCGCCTCGCCCACCGCCGCGTGGAACTCGGCGTACCGCACGAGGCGGTCGCGCAGGGTGGCGAAGGTGAAGGGCTTCAGGACGTACTGGACGACTCCGAGCGAGACCCCTTCCCGTACGACCGCGAGGTCCCGCGCGGACGTCACCGCGATCACGTCCGCGTGATAGCCGGCGGCACGCAGGGAGCGGGCCAGCTGCAGTCCGTGCACGTCCGGCAGGTGCAGGTCGAGCAGCAGCAGGTCCACCGGCGTACGGTCCAGCGCGCGCCGTGCCTCCGCGCCCGTGTGCGCCTTGCCGACGGCGGTGAAGCCGGGCACCCGGCCCACATACATGACGTGCGCGTCGGCGGCGACCGGGTCGTCCTCGACGACGAGTACGCGGATGGGGTCGGCGGTCATACGTCGCCTCCAGGCAGGGTGTGCTGGGCGGACTCGGGCTCGGCGGCCGCCCCTTCGGCGGTGGCTCTTTCGGTGGTGGCTCTTTCGGTGGTGGCCGGGGCCGGTTCCTCGGCGGCCTCCGGCACGGGTGCGGCAGGGGCGCCCGGGGCCACCGTAGGCAACGGCAGCCGCGCCTCGAACTCCGCCCCGCCCCCGCGCGCCTCCGCCACCGTCAGCGTGCCGTCGTG
>LRTP01000767.1 GCA_001550305.1 Streptomyces diastatochromogenes | reverse complement strand
CCCGGCCGCGCAAGCAGCCCAAGACCGGTGCCGGCCGCCTCACCACGGCGGTGCTGAGCCTCGTCGGCAAGCGCCCCGCCGCCGCGCTGAGCGTCACCGTCATCGCCATGCTCGCCCTGGCCGCTCCGGTGCTCGGCCTGAAACTGACCGACATGGGCCGTGAGACACACTCACGCTCCATCGTGGCCATGCAGGTGTACGACCGCCTCAACGCGTCCTTCCCCGAGCTGAAGTCCATGCACCAGGTCGTCGTACGAGCCGACGCCGACCGCTCGTCCGAGGTGACCGCAGCCCTGCGCGAGCTCGCGGCGGACGTCAAGGACGATGCCCGGCTGAGCGGCACCTCCCAGCTGCTCACCTCGCCGGACAAGCGGATCACCATGCTCCAGCTCCAGGTGCCGTACTACGTGAGCACCGACCAGGCCCAGTCGTCCCTCAAGGACATCCGCAAGACCTACGTCCCCGAGACCGTCGGCAAGGTCGCCGGCGCCGAGACCGCGGTGACCGGAGGCGTCGCTCGCTACACCGACTACCCCACACACCAGGAGCAGAAGCTGCCGCTGATCGTCGGAGCCCTGCTGCTCGTCACCTTCGCCATGACGGTGTGGGCGTTCCGCTCGCTGGTCCTCGGACTGGTCGGCGTACTGCTCAACCTCCTGTCGGCCGCCGCCTCGCTCGGCGTGCTGGTCCTCGTCTTCCAGGACACGTGGGCCGAGGGACTGCTCGACTTCGACTCCACCGGTTCGATCGGCTCCCGGGTGCCGCTGTTCCTCTTCGTCATCCTCTTCGGCCTGTCCATGGACTACCAGGTGTTCGTGATCAGCCGGGTGCGTGGGGCCGCCCTGAACGGGGTCCCGACCCGCAAGGCCGTGATCGACGGCATCGGGGGCTCGGCCGGCGTGGTCACCAGCGCCGCCGTCGTGATGGTGACCGTGTTCGCCAGCTTCGCCGCACTGCATCTGATCGAGATGAAGCAGATCGGATTCAGCCTGGCGGTCGCCGTGCTCCTCGACGCCTTCGTCATTCGGATGCTGATCCTGCCCGCGCTCATGCTGCTGCTGGGCGAGGCCAACTGGTGGCCCTCACACGGGATCCGCGAGGCCCGCGACACGGCCCACGCCCCCCGCACCCTCGAAAAAGTAAGCTGAATCCATGAAGCAGCGGCCGCAGCCCGACGACCGTCACTCCCTGGGCCCGCTCCACCTCTGGAACACCATCTCCTGGTTCCTCCTGGGCCTGTTGCCCACGGCCGTCGCCGTACTCGACGCGACCGAGGCGAAGAAGTACTGGTCGTTGGGTCTGCTGGCGCTGATCACGCTGTGCTACGTGCTCGTCCTGGCTCCGCCGCGCAGGCCGGTGCTGCGCCCCGATGTCTTCCTGGGACTGCTCGCGCTGGTGGAGGGCGGCGTCTCCTACCAGCTGGGCGGCGCGGCGGCGTTCTACATCGTGTCCCTGCCGCACTTCTGGGTCTTCGCCCGCAACCCGAGGTCCTCCATCGTGCTGAGCGGCCTCGGCGCGGCCACCACCGTCTTCGGCGGCACCCTGCGCCAGGGCTGGAGCCCCCAGTTCCTCACCGGGAACGTCGTCTTCACCGTGGTCGCCTACGGCGCGGGCGTCGTCCTCGGCCTGTGGGTGCACCGCCTCATGAGTCAGAGCAACGCCCGCACCGAGCAACTGGCCTCCGAACTGCACAGCGCACAGGAGAAGTTGGCGGAGGCCTACCAGCGGCAGGGAGCGGCGGCCGAACGCGAGCGCATCGCCCGCGAGATCCACGACACCCTCGCCCAGGGGTTCGCCTCCATCATCGTCCTCGCGGAGGCCGCCCGCGACGCGAACGGCACCGACGCCGACACGTGCGACCAGCAGCTGCTGTCGATCGTGCAGACAGCGCGCGAGAACTTCGCCGAGGCGCGCGTGCTGGTCGGCTCCGCCCCGCAGAGCGGAGTCGCCCCGGGCTCGGTGGCCACCACGCTGCGCCGGACCCTGGACCGCTTCATCCAGGACACCGGGCTCACCGTCACCGCGGAACTGGCCGACGTCGACTGCGACCAGACGACGCGCATCGCACTGTTGCGCTGTACCCAGGAGTCTCTCGCCAATGTGCGCAAGCACGCGGCCGCCACCACGGTGGGCGTCGTCCTGGCCCGGCATCCGTACGGCATCGAGCTGGAAATCACCGACGACGGGCGCGGTTTCGTGCCGGACGAGGCCCAGGGTTTCGGCCTCGCGGGCATGCGCAAGCGGCTGGCCGAACTCGACGGCGACTTCACGGTCACCAGCTCCCTCGGAGACGGAACCCGCGTCCTCGCCACGATCCCCACGAACAGTCAGGACTGACATGGCCCGACCGACCGATCAGGCCCCGGCCACCGAGACGGCTGTGACGGGCACCGACCGGACACCGGCCGACCAGCCGGCCGCGCCGCCCGCAACGGACAGGATTCGTGTGATCGTGGTGGACGACCACACCGTGATGCGGGCGGGAGTCGTCGCCCTCCTGGCGTCCGAGCCCGGAATCGCCATCGTCGGCGAGGCGGGCAACGGCAGGGAGGCCGTCGAACTCGTCCGGACCCTCGCACCCGACCTGGCCCTCATCGACCTGCGTATGCCCGTCCTCGACGGCGCCGCCGCGACCGCGGAGATCGTCGCCGGCAGCACAGCGACCCGGGTACTGATCCTCACCACCTACGACACGGATGTGGAGATCGAGCGCGCCGTCGAGGCCGGTGCCATCGGCTACCTCCTCAAGGACACCACGCGCGAGCAACTGGTCGACGCCATCAGATCCGCGGCCCGCGGTGAGACGGTCCTGGCCCCGAAGGTGGCCGAACGCCTCGTCGCCCGCATGCGCCGCCCGGCCCCCGTGGCGCTGACCGGCCGAGAACTGGACGTCCTGAACGCGGTCGCCGACGGTCTCTCCAACGCCGACATCGGCAAACGCCTGGTCATCGGCGAGGCGACGGTGAAGACCCACCTTCTGCGCGTCTTCGCCAAACTGGACGTCAGCGACCGTACCCACGCGGTGGTCGTGGCCCTGGAACGCGGACTGCTCGTACGCCCGGACCGGCAGGCGCCCTGAGGGGGGCCCGGCCCCCAGGGCTGCTTACGGCGACACTGTGGGCCCTCACCGATCTGTGTCCGGTCCGCCCCACCACGGGGGCACGGACTCACCTCGTGGTGGTTGCGGGTGCCGTCGTGTGATGCGGTAGTGACAGGGAGATGGAGTCGCCGCAGGCATCGATCTCTGCCGCCGCATGATGGGTGTCCACGACTGGGACGTTCGTGCGCTCACGGTCGGGGTTGTGCGGCGCCGAGACCAGCGCTTCGCCCTCCTTGACGCAATAGTCGCCGGCGCCCTTCGCGCTGCGGGGCGTGTACTGAAGGTCGACCGTCACCCCAGTCCCCTTGCGCAGAGTGACCGGCTTGGGGTGTCCGTGGCCGACGCCCTCGATGCTGTTCGCCTTCCCGTTGTGGACGCTGAGGCCCGGATAACCGGCGAACACGCATGGCTTGGGCCCATTGTTGACAGCGGTCAACAGCGCGTCGCGCCGACTACTGCTCTTCGTGGGGAGCAGGACCAGCGTCCACGTCAAAGAACCGGTTCGGCACTCGGTGGGTTTCGGGGCCTCGGAGGAAGTGGCGGATGAAGTGCCGGACGGAACGGACGGACTCGCCACGCCACTCGTGGGAGCGGCGGTCCCGTCCTCTCCGGCTGTGTGGCCACAGGCCGTTACGGCCAAGCCCACCATGAGCAATCCCAAGCCGGCGGTGAGATGTGTGGTCGCTCGCATCGTTCCCCCTGAATGCATGGTCTATCCGTTTGACGAACGGTTGGGCGCCGCGGTCGCAGGCGGCGGCCGAAAATTTCTGCGTGTCCCTACGCGAGACCCGCCTCGCACGACAGCGTCTAACTGGTCGGGTAGACCAGGGTGTTCTCGGTACCGAGGGACGTGTAGGCGGTATCGGCGTACAGGGTGGTCTCGCCGTCGGACCAGCGAACGATCAGGTCGTCGCTGAAGCCATTGGGCGTGTAGTTGCCCGCCGTCATGACCAGGTCGTGCTTTCACAGGTCGTTGGGGTCGCGCATGCGGGCCTCGGCGCCGAGGCCCGCGGTCGAGGTGGCCACGTAGGTGTCGAGCTCGCCGTCCACCCAGCGTACGAGAACGTCCCAGTTGGCCTTGCCGCTGAAGTTCCCGCTGGTCAGCAAGGTGGCGTTCTTCCAGGTGTCGTTCGGAGCCAGCAGGCGGTTCTCGGTCCCGAAGGTGCCGGCACCGACATAGGTGTAGAGGGTCAGTTCGCCGTCGACCCAGCGCACCATCAGGTCCGTGGCGTACTTCCCGTTGTGGAACTGCCCGGCCGAGATCTGAATTGCGTTCTTCCACATGGAGCCGGAGGGCGCCATCTGGACTTCTCCGCTCAGGCCCGAAGCGCTGACGTCCGGGTAGAGAGTGACCTCACCGTCGGACCAGCGCACCATGAGGTCGGAAAGATCGGAGCCGGTGAAGTCTCCGCCTGTGACGGTCTCCGCGTGTGTCCAGGTGGAGTTGGGCGCCTGAAGCCGTCTCTCCGGCAGGAACCCGCCCTTGCCGTCACCGGGGTACAAGGTGACTTCGCCGTCGGACCAGACCACGATCATGTCGCTGCGGCGGTTGCCCGTGTAGTCGCCCGAGGCCAGCAGCTTCGCGTGCTGCCACTGCGTCGCTCCTCCGGGGAGCTTCGCCTGGATGCCCTGGTACGGGGGCAGGTTGGACGGAGGGTCCTGGTTGGCTATGGCGTCGGCGAGAAGGTTGGCGGCGTCGGAACCGAACGCCGGGGCATAGCTGATGTAGTCGACGTCCGCGTCGTTGCCGCCGCCGTTGTAGCCACCGAGGTTGCCGATGACATGGCCGGTGCGTGCGTCGTCCTGGTAGTCGGTGATCCACGGGCTGCCGGAGACGCCACCGTAGTAGCCGCCACAGGTCATCGACATCTGACGGAACCCGGGCAGTTGCGTCGTCGGTACGGTGCACTTGATGGCTTGTCCGGCCCCGTTGTGGTCCTTGCCCGGATAGCCCACGACCGTGATGTCCTTGTGGTTGTAGCCGGTCGGCTGGGTGAAGGTCAGCCCTCCCCCCACGGCGTCCTGGAGCTGCCGGCCGCGCTGATTCGCCGAGACGCGCGCGAACGCGGTGTCCAGATCGGACCAGGGCTTCTTGGTCGACGAATGGCCCGTGTCAGGTATGTAGCGGGGGTCGATGAAGACGTGCTGGATGTGGAAGATGCCGTAGGGCTGCTGGTCGGGCCCCGCGCCCTTGATGAATTTCGGTACGAAGATGTAGTTGTTGCTGTAGCCGAGTCCGCAGTGCGCCGCGGTGAGGATCACGTTCCTGGCCGGGGTGTCGATCACGCTGCCGGTGCACGACCAGTTCGTACCGGTTGGGCTGCTGGAGCCGAAGAACGTTCCTACGAGGCGGGTTCCGCCGAACAGGGTGCCGTTCTGAGAGGCGTTCCCCGCCGCCGGCATTGCGGGTTTGCGGGCGGACGGTGCCGACCGTAGGGCGTCCAGCGGCCGGGCGTTGGCCATGCGCTGTGCGGTCCAGTACTTGGCAGCCTCCTGAGCCTCATGGCCCGCAGCCGCCCCCGGAGACGGGGACGAGGACGGAGACGGGGACGGGGACGGGGACGGGGACGGGGACGGGGACGAGGTCGCAGACGGGGATGAGGCTGCGGGCGGAGAGACGACCGTAGAGGGGCTCCGCGTAGGTGCGGACGCCGACGCTGACGCGACTGGTCGAGGTTTGTTCGTGGCGGTCGCCGTGGCAGGGTCCGCGGCGGAGGACGGACGCGGTGACGGTGACACGGCCCATGTGTTCGGGGCTGCGGTGCCGAGCACGGCCGCGCACAGCAGGGCGACGACTGGCAGGTGTCTTCGATACGACAACGTTCCACTCCTGTGGGTTTCACGGAATCTGGGCACGAGAAATCGACCTTCCGCCAACTCGCGGTGGCCGGAATTGACTTACTGTCCCGAGTGGTTCCGCGGAAAGCCGGCGGTAACGTGAGGGGTGAGGCGGTCAGTTGCACACAACGGCACGGGGCAGCACTACGGCCGCCATTCCCTTTGATGCCACGAGGTGTTACTGGTGGCGGCTCAG
Source organism: Streptomyces diastatochromogenes (assembly GCA_001550305.1). Taxonomy (GTDB): domain Bacteria; phylum Actinomycetota; class Actinomycetes; order Streptomycetales; family Streptomycetaceae; genus Streptomyces; species Streptomyces mirabilis_D. Next base: position 54,475 of record LRTP01000767.1, on the reverse strand, counting down.
CCGCGCTACCGCCCTGGGAACTTCCCTGTCACCTATATCGCGCACGCCGAAACTGGCCCCACGGCGCAGAGTTGAACCATATTTCGTGGGGCCTTCAGCGGTCTCGCTGGTGAGAACCACCAGGGAACACAGGTAGGTTCGATCAGACTTGACAGAGGTGTCCCGGCCGGGCCGGACGTTGCACCGCTTCGCACGACAAAGCCCGGATCGATGAAACGGGCGCCGCGCCGACGGCTGCCAGTGCACGGTGGTCATGGCGGTACGCCGGCGACTTCGGCGAAAAAAGCATGGAGATTCCCCCTGAATCATGCCCGCCACCTGGTCGGATGGCGGCGGACCACGCGATGTTCGCATGAGTTCTCCAATCCGGACCAGGGAATTGAGCAAAGCTTGAGGGGGTCCGCATTGTTCCCGCACGCATGAAACAGCCCCCTCGGAGATTGCTCCGAGGGGGCTGTTCTACACATGCTGCCCGTTTAGGCCTCGTGCCTCCGGCAGGATGCGAACCTGCGACACCGCTTGAGGAGTTCGGTCGGGTCAGCCCGACGATCGGCTAGCCGTTGACGCAGACGTTGCCTGCCGCCGGGTTGAGCAGTCCGATGACGTTCACGGAGTTGCCGCAAGCGTTGACCGGCATGTCCACGGGTACCTGCACCACATTGCCGGACAGCAGACCGCCCGAGCCCGTCGCGGTGCCCACCGCTGTTGCTCCCTTCGTCTTGACGGTCAGCGTCGCGGGGTCCGGGGGATTCAGGCCAACCGTGGTGATCGCTTCGGGGCGGTTCACGTAGGTTCCCGCCTTGTCGGCTGTGACGTTCACCGTGACCGTGCAGGACTTCTCGCCGGCGGCCAGATCGCCGCCGTTCAGAGCAACGGACGCGCCCCCCGCCGGCGCGGACACCGTGCCGTTGCCGCAGGTCGTCGACGCGTTCGCGGTCGAGGCCACCTTCACTCCGGCGGGCAGGTTGTCGGCGAAGCTGAAGTCGTTCTTCGCCGCCAGTTCACTGGTGTTCGTCACCGTCATGGTGAGCGTCGAGGTGCCACCCTTGTCCACGGTGGCTGGACTGAACGCCTTGTCCAATTGTGGAGTCGCATCCAGGATCCGGATGTTGTCGAACGCATGGTCATTGCCGAACCATTCGCCTTGCCCGTTGACCATCTTGATGCCCAACTGGTTATCGTTGAACAGTACGGCTCTGTTGCTGGCGAACGCCCCGGCCCTCAACCCGTTTCCTCCGGGATAGGGCTTGGAGTTGGGGTCGGCGCAGGGATTGATGGGGGTGGTGAAGGTCGGGATGTCCGCCCCGTTGCCGGTCAGATAGAACTTCAGCAGCGGAGGAACGGCTTGGCCGCAGTTCACCGCGGCTACATCCACTGCGAAGGTGATGTAGCGGTTCGGCTTCGCGATCGGGATCGGCCGCACGGTCCGGAACTCCACCCGGTCGGCGCCAGGTGGCACCCAGTTGGTGTAGGCCGCGACCACGTGGTTGGTCGGCGGATTCGTCCCGCCTACCTGTCCCAGCGCATTGGCCATGTTCTTCAATACCGCCGGGCAGTCGGGCTGATCAGCGCCGGTCTGATCGAGGATGATGCCGTTGCACTGTCCGTGGTCGAGCCACGGGGGGTCGGCTGTGTATGTCTCGTCGAGCGGTGGAGCGCCGACGTAGTTCTCCAGGAAGATCGGAGTCTCGCCCGCGTTTTCGAAGTCTTCGGCGAACACCGTGACCGGGGCCTGCGGGCCCCCCGGAGTGCCAGGCGCATGCCGGGCGTTCACGCCCAGCGGCATGACCAGGGCCTGGGCTTGAGAGGCCAGCGGAGCACTCGCGAGCGCAAGCGCTACCAGGGACACCGGCGCGGTGCGCGTGCACCAGGAAATCTTAACCGCGGAAATTTCCACCATCTCTTTTCCAATCACCACGGCGTACAAGCAGCAGCGGACATGGGAAGAAATGGCGCAGCCCAGACCATCAGCCATGCACCCCGGTAGGCAGGTCGCCGACATTCCAGCACACGCCTTCAAAAGAGGACGACCAGCGAGCGTGGCGACTGCGTTTTTCACCGCATTGGTCGCGCTCGGGTCAAATCCTGTAGACGTATATCAGAATTTGATCAGGTGAATCTTGTGGGTGTCGTGCGACACGTGGCCGGAGGGCCGAAGACCGCAAGGAACGGTCTTCGGCCCTCCGGCTGGGTACAGCGGCCGTGCCGGCCATGACGGCGGGTGGCAGAGGGTGTGGGCCTCCGCGTAGCAGCACAGCCGCCAAGGCGGGCTAGTGGTGGCCGAGGTAGCGGTCCTGATCCCGGTGCCGGTCGCTGTACCAGCCGTGGCGCTCGCCCCGGTCGTGGCCCCGGTCCCAGCCCCGGCCCCGGTCCCAGCCGCGGTCCCGGTCCCGGTCCCGGTCGTGACCCCGGTCCCAGTCCCGGTCGTGGCCCCGGTCCAAGCCCCAGCCCCAGCCCCGGTCGCGGTCCCGGTCCCGGTCGCCGAAGTGGCCGCCGTGGTCGTGGTCGCTCCTGTGACTGTGCGAGTAACCCCTCCCGTTGTCGCGGTCGTGGCCGCCTCCGGCGGCCAGGGCCGGCATGGCGGCGGCGCCGACGAGCGCGCCCGTAGCCACACAGGTGGCGATCAGGCGGACCGCCCTACGAGAAACAGACATGAATCTGTCACCTCACGTTCGTGCACACCGACCCTGGTCGGGGCCGGGCGTGCAATCCGTCATTCCCGGCTCGGTGCCGAGGCCCACACTGTGGCCCTCCACTGCGACACCAGGCCAAGGAAACGATTCGCGTTACAAAGTGCAGATATATCCGTAACTCTCCCTTGTATGGGCCATTGACGCTGTGGAGGGGCCTCGGTGTCGGCCCTGTCCTGGCGTGGAATCACGCTGAGAGCAGGAAAAAAAGCAGCTGACGGCCCGTGACACCCTTGGCTGTCTCGCTGCCCCAACTCCCCCGAACGGCCCAATGGCTTCAGTAACGACGGGGGGACTCTGTTCGGGGGACCGTCGCGGTCCGCGGCGATCCGGTCGTCGGACCTGGATGCGAAAGGGCACCTACGGCGATCCGTAGGTGCCCTTCTCGCTGTGCCCCGGCAGGATTCGAACCTGCGACACCGGCGACGACGGCCACCCCTGCGCAGCCGCCCAGCGGGGCGACGCGCCGTGAGTCCTGGTCGCCGCGATCACGTCGGCATTCCCCGCTCGGCCAGGCCGCTCTCGTACGCGATGATGACCAGCTGTGCGCGGTCCCGGGCGTGCAGCTTGGCCAGGAGGCTGCCGACGTGGGTCTTCACGGTCGGCATGCTGATGACCAGGCGTTCGGAGATCTCCGCGTTGGACAGGCCGTTGGCGATCTGGACGAGGACTTCGTGCTCCCGCTTGGTGAGACCGACGAGTCGTGGAGCGGGGCGGGGCGTCTCGCCGCGCCGGGAGAAGTTGGCGATGACGCGCCGGGTGACCGTGGGGGCCAGTACGCCCTCGCCCGTGGCGATGACCCGGATGCCGTCGACCAGGTCGGACGGCGAGGCGTCCTTCAGCATGAAGCCGCTGGCACCCGCCTGGAGGGCCGGGTAGACGTACTCGTCCATGTCGAACATGGTCAGGGCCAGCACCCGGACACCGGTCAGCGTCTCGTCGGAGCAGATCTCCCGGGTGGCCGCGATGCCGTCGAGAACCGGCATCCGGAGGTCCATCAGGACGACGTCCGGGGCGAGTTCCCGGGCGAGCCGGACCGCCATGGCGCCGTCGCCGGCCTCGCCGACGACCTCCATGCCGGGTGTGGAGTCGACGAGGACCCGGAAGCTCCCGCGCAGCAGTGCCTGGTCGTCCGCGATCAGTACCCGGACCGACTCGGCCATGCGTGTTCCCCGGTTCCTCGTCCGCTCGTAGGTGACATATGACATTTTAGCAAGGCTCTCTCGTCAACTCGCCTGCCACACAAGCCTCTTCACGCCACGTCCAGAAGCAGCTCCGCCGCGCCGTCGGCCCCCGCCCGGACCGTCGTACCGTACGACTCCGACAGCCGGGCGACCTCGGTGAGGATCTCCTTGGCCTCGGCCTGGTCGGCCAGGCGTGGGCGGCCCCTGCGGTGCACCGGCAGGGCGAAGCCGAGGTCGACCGGGTGGAGGTGGGCCGTCACGAGGGTGCCGTCGTCGAAGGTGAGGACCGGCACGAGCGACTGCCAGTAGCGGCGGTGCGGGGCGAACAACCGGGTGCCGTGGCCGCTCAGCCGGTCGTAGTAGCGGCCCGGGGTGGGCGGCCGGTCGGTGGTGACCTTGGCGTAGTCCTCCGCGGAGACGCGGTCGGTCAGTTCGATCTGGCTGACGATGTTGCCGAGGCTGTAGAAGATCGGCCTGTTCCGGTACAGCTCGACACCGCGAAGGAAATGCGGGCCGTGCCCGACCACGACGTCCGCGCCCTCGTCGATCATCCGGTGCGCGAAGACACGTAGGAACTCGCCCGGTGTCTCGGGCGTCGGGCCGGGCTCGTGGGAGTGCACGCTCACCACCACGAGGTCCGCGCGGAGGCGGGCCTCAGCGACCCAGCGGGAGATCTCGTCGAGGTCGCGCGGATCGCACTCGGTCGTGAAGCCCGGTTCGTCCGCCGTCAGGAAGCGGGTGCCGAAGAGACTGAGCCGGTCGGGTCCGAGGAGGGCGGGGTCGACCCCGAGCAGGGTGCGGGCCTCGGCCCGGCGGGCGCGCAGGCCCGTCTCGGCGTCGATCGTCCGCAGCACGTCCATCTGCGGGGCCGTCACCCGCAGGGTCGCGGAGTGGCGCAGCGGGCTGAGGCCCGGCCGTCCGAGCAGTTCCGGCGACGGATCGGCCGCCTCCTGGCCGGGCAGGAACGTCGCGGTGCAGGCGAGCAGCGCCAGGCTGCCGCCCGGCCGGTCGACGTAGGCGGGCCGGCGCGCCGTGGTGAGGTCGGCGCCGATCCCGGCGAACGGGATCCGCCTCGACCGCAGCACGTCCACGGTGCCGAGCACGCCCTCCGTGCCCAGGTCCATGGCGTGGTTGTTGGCGCAGCCCAGCACGGTGAACCCGGCCGCCGTGATCTCGTCCAGGACACCGGAGTCCGCGATCAGACAGCCGCCACCGGCCGCGTTGTGCACCGGGTGTCCGCGTCCGTCGCTGGGCACCACCTCCAGGTTGGTGACGGCGAAGTCGGCGCCGTGGAGGAGTTCGTGGAGCCGTCCGGCGGCCGGGTCGGAGGAGATCACCGCTCCCCGTGTCGCCATGCAGTCGCCGGACAGAGCCACGGTCAGCCGGGTCACCGCCGGGCCGCCGTGACCGCCCGGGTCAGCGCGCCGCCCGGATCGGAGCCGGTGACGTCGACACGGCGGCCCGCCACCATGACGGTCGGGGTCAGCGCCACCTTGCGGGAGGCGGCGAGATCGGAGACGTACCGTACCCAGGGCAGGTAGGGGGCGTCCTCGACGCAGCGGGCGAAGGACGCCGCGGTGATGCCGGCGTCCCGGCCCGCCGCGATCAGCTGGGCCTCGCTGAGCCCAGGGCCCTGTTCGGCGGGTTGTTTCGAGAACAGGACCGTGGAGTACTGCTCGAACCTCCCCGCGTCCGCCGCGCAGGCCGCCGCGGAGGCCGCCTGGGTCGAGTAGCCCGCGGGTGCGCTGCGGTCGTCGAGGAAGGCGACCGGGTGGTAGACGACGCTCACCCCGCCGTGCGCCCTCAGACTGTCCAGGGCGGTGGTCAGTGCCCGTTCGGTACGGCGGCATTCGGGGCAGAGGTAGTCGAGGTACACGTCGACGCGTACGGCGCCGGTGGAGGCGGCCACGCCCGACTTGTCGGCGGCGAGCCCGGCCGGTACGCGGCTCGGTGCCTTGCCGGGCGCCGTGTTGTTCGCCCTGACCAGGCCCGCGCCCACCAGCGCGGCGGCGACCACCACCAGGGCGGCCACCAGAGACACCACCACTGTGCGCCGTCGCCGGTGCCGTCGGTGCACCATCTCCCGCACCGTGGCGTCCGTTGTCTGTGTGCTCGTCATGCCCCTCACTCCTTCGGGTCCAGGACCCAGCCGTCCAGTGCGTATCGGGTGCGCGGATTCCGGATCAGGAGGGCGGCCGCGCCGAGCAGCAGCAGATCGCGCGCGAGGTCGAGCGCGTAGCCGCGTGCGGCGCCACCACTGAGCGTGCCTCCGCCGCCGAAACAGCCGCAGTCGATGGACATGCCCCGTGCCCACACCGAGGCGATGGCCGCCGCATAGGCGACCAGCAGCACGGCCGCGCCCGCCGCTGCCGCCCTGGTGGCCAGCCCGGCCGCGAGCAGCAGCGCGAGCGCCACCTCGACGAACGGCAGGACACCGCCCACGAGTTGGGCCGAGTCGGCGGGCACGATGCGGTAGAGCGCGACCGTCCGCCCGGCCTCCGTGAGGTCCCCGATCTTCACCAGACCGGCGTAGGCCAGGACCGCCGCCAGGAGCAGCCGGGCCACGAGCCGCGCCGCGCCCGCCCAGTGCCCGGTCGTGGCCCGGACGGCGGCCGTCGTGGTCACATCCGTGGTGCTCGCGTCCACCGTGCTCTGTCCTCCCCGGCTCATGACGTACGGGAGAACCGGTAGCCGGCGAGGCCCAGCGCGACCGCGGTGAGGGCGGCCAGGACACCCAGTTCGGCGGCCACGGGCGGGTGCCAGTCGCCGAGCATCAGCCGGGTCTGCTCCGAGGTGAGCACGCTCGGTCCTGGCAGGGTCCGGCGGACCGCGTCGACGCCGTACGTCAGCGGGTTGAGCTTGACGACGGTGTCGAGCCAGCCGGGCAGGCCGTTGGGCGGGAACATCGCGCCGGAGAAGAACATCAGCGGCATCAGGCTCAGGTTCACCACGACCTGGAAGGTGTCGACCTGCCGGATGGTGACGGCGGCGAGCAGCCCGAGCGCGGTGAACATGAGGGAGACCAGCAGGAGTTCGATGAGGACGACCAGCAGCATCGGCGTGTAGCGGATGCTCGCGATCCCGCCGACGGACAGCACCATGAGGCCGTAGACCGCGCCGGTGGTGGCGCCGCCGAAGGCCAGTCCGAACACGATGGACGCGCGCGGGAACGGCGCCACGAGCATCTGGCGCAGCACCCCCAGCCTGCGGTCCCACACCAGCGAGATGCCCACCGCGATCGCCGGCGCCTGCACGGACATGACCAGCGTGCCGGGGAACAGGTAGGCCCGGTAGTCGTTCAGTTGGGCCTTGCCGAGGCTGGACGACGCCGCGTCGAGGCCGGTGCCGAGGACGACGAGGAACAGCAGGGGTGTCACGAGTCCCATGGCCAGGCGCACGGGATTGTGCCGCAGCCGGGTCATCTCCCGCCGCCAGAGCAGCAGGACGGGGCGCGCCGCGTTGCGGGACCGGTCGGTCGGTGAGGGTACGGCGGTGACGTCGCCGAGTGCGGCGGGTGCGGTGTCGGTCCGGCTCATCGCAGTCCTTCCCCGAGGTTGCCGAGCGTGCGCGGGCCGGTCGGGCTCTCCCGGATGGCGAGACCGGTGTGGTGCAGGAAGACGTCGTCGAGCGTGGGCGGGGCGATGGCGACCTCGCGTACGGTCACGCCGAGTTCGGTGCACAGGCGGGGCACCAGGGCCGCCGCGCGCTCGACCCGGAGCAGCAGACCGTCCGGAGTGGGCTCCGCCGGGAGGCCGAACCGGTCGCCGAGGACGGCGGCGGCGCGCTGGTCGTCGTCGGTGCGCAGGACGACGAGGTCGGCCCCGATGACGGATTTCAGGTCCGCGGGTGTGCCCTCCGTGACCACCTTGCCCCGGTCGATGATCGCGATCCGGTCGCAGTGCTCGGCCTCGTCCAGTTGATGGGTGGTCACGAAGACCGTGATGCCCCTCTCCCGGCGCAGCCGTTCCAGGTGCTCCCAGACGGCGGCGCGGGTCTGGGCGTCCAGTCCGGTCGTCGGCTCGTCGAGGAACAGCACGCTGGGCTCGGCGAGCAGGCCACGGGCGATCTCGAGGCGGCGGCGCAGCCCGGTGGAGAACTGCCGTACGGGCACCCTGCGGCGCTCGGAGAGGTCCATCAGGTCCAGCATCGAGGCGATCGCGTCGCGGGACGCGCGGCGGGACAGGCCGCACAGGTCGGCCTGGAAGCGGAGGTTCTCGGCGGCGGTGAGGTCCAGGTCGAGGGTCGACTCCTGGAACACGATGCCGATACGGCGGCGGACCTCGGCGGGCCGGGCGGCGACGTCGAAGCCGGCCACCTCCGCACGGCCCGCGGTGGGCCGCAGCAGGGTGGTCAGCATGTTGATGGTGGTGGTCTTGCCCGCGCCGTTCGGTCCGAGGAAGCCGTAGACGCTGCCCGTGGGCACGGTCAGGTCGAGCCCGTTCACGGCCGGTGCGGTGCCGTAGTACGCGTAGAGGCCCTCGGCCCGGATCGCTGTCATGAGCGGCTCCCTCGGGAGGGGCGGAGGGGACGGTCGGAGGTGCTCCGGCGTCCGTCCGGGCGACGGACCGCCAGGACCGTGCGGAACACGCTGAGTTCGCCGGGCTCGTCCACCGGCCGCCCCTCGGCCTCCACCCAGGCGTGCGCGCCGAACGGTTCGGTTCTGAATCCCGTGCACCAGTCGGCCCACCTGCCGTGTGCCCGGCACAGCAGGACGGTGGCCACGGAACGCTGGAGGCAACCGAGTCCCGCGCAGCGGGTGCTGACCGAGACGACGGACCGGCGGGCCCGCGCCACCTCGGCGTATCCGGCGGGGCGGGACCCCTTGCTGACCACGCCCAGCACGCGGTGCAGTCGGGCCGGCGGCAACCGGACCAACAGACGGGCCGCCCCCGCGGCGCACCGGGGGGCGAGCTGCCGGTACCAGGGCAGCCGCGGGGCCTGTTCGGCCACGGCGGGGGTGGTCACGAGGCCACCTCCACGAGCTTGGCCGCGCTGAGCGCGTCGATGAGGGCCTGGACGTCCTGCCGTGCCTGGTCGTCGCTGACCGGGGCCGCGGCGCAGAGGCCGGCGGCGGCCGCATCGGGCGCCGTTCCGTCGAGCAGTTGGCGCAGGACGCCCGCGCCGGAGTGGTTCAGTTGCCAGTAGCGGCCGCGGCGCCCGTCGAGCAGCACGGCCCCGGAGTCGACGACGGTGAGGGTGACGTCGCGGGCGAGGGTCAGCTTCATCGGAGTTCTCCCGTAGGCGTGTTCCGGGCGGGTGGCATGGGGTACGTCTCCGGATGCGTCCGCAGCCAGCTCTCGCACGCCACCGTGGTGTCGATCGGCTGGAGATGGTGGGACATCGGCCCCGGGTTCAGCACCGCGGACCGGAAGGCCGCCGGGTCGATGAGGCCGAGCCGGGCGAGCTGGGAGTCCTCGCACAGCTCCAGGATCCGGGCCCGGTTGCGGGCCAGGCCCCGGAACGCCTCCGCGCTGAACTCGCCCTTGTCACGGCGGCCCAGGATGTCCGCGGGGACGAGACCCCGTGCGGCCGAGGTGAGCAGCGGCTTGAACCGCCCGCCGAGCAGGCGCTGGTCGATCCGGGTGGCCAGGGCCGCCTCCACCACCCGGTCGTCGAGGAAGGGCGCGTCCCAGGTGATGCCGGTGTCCCCGAGGGCGGTGTTGACCTGGCGGACGGTGGTCCCCTCGAAGACGAGCGAGGCGAGCGCCTGGTGCCGGGCCCGGTCGGCGTCCAGCGGCCCGGGTCCCTCGGTGGCGGCGTCGGTGAGAAGGGCGCGGACCGCGGCCACGGCGTCGGGGGTCGCCCAGGCCGGCATGCGGGGCGCGAACACCCAGCCGAAGTCGGGCTCGTCGACGGGCGGGGGCGGGGCGTCGATGCGGGCGGCGACCCGACCGAGGTTCTGCGTGAACGTCGAGCGGTCAACGAGCGAGCGTACGGTCGCCCGCCACGGCCAGCGATTGGCCAGCCGGTAGCGGTTGACCAGCCGCAGCCCGTCGACCGGTGTGGCCCGGGCCAGGGACCAGGCGCAGGCGGGCATCCGGCCGAACAGTTCGTCACCGCCGAAGCCGGTCAGGTGCAGTGTGGCGCCCTCCGCCGTGGCCCGCTTGGCGAGGTCCTGGATGTGGGCGAGTCCGGAGGCCCAGGTCGAGGGACCCTCCGGGGCCGCGCCCACGAGGTCGGCGGTGTAGCCGACGTCGAACAGGTTCTCGGCGCGGTCGGCGGACAGCGTGTGGTGCCGGGCCGCAGGCAGGCACTCCGCGGCCCGGTGGGCCCACATCGTGTCCGCGTTGGCGCTGTCGATCGGCGTCACGTGGTACGTGACCAGGTCGGCGCCGGCCGCGTGCGCGAGGAAGCACAGTGAGGTGGAGTCCAGACCGCCGGACAGGTCGGCGCTGAGGGTGCCGCCCGCGGCGACCCGGCTGGTGATCGCGTCGTCCAGTGCCGAACGGACGGCGGCTGCGCCCTCCGCGAGCGTGAGGGACGGCTCCGGGAGTTCCCACCAGCGGGTCTGCCGGGCCCGGCCGTCCGTGTCCAGTTCCAGCCAGTGGCCGGTGGTGAGCGCCTCGACGCCCCGGCGGACGGGGCGCTGGGCGAGCGGCCAGGGTGGTCCGCCCGGCGCCAGCAGGCGGGCGGCGAGCACGGTCTCGTCGAGGCCGGCGCCGGTCAGCCGCAGCAGGGGTTCCACCCCGCTCGCGGCGACGGTCACCCCGTCGACGACGGCGGTGAAGATCTGTCGTACGCCGACGGCCGAACCCTGCACCCTGGTCCTGCCGTCCAGTGACACCGCCAGGTGGACGGCTCCCGGCAGCCGGGACGCGATCGAGTCCACGTCGTGCAGCGAGCGCAGCCGGCCGAGCGCGGCCGCCGCGGCGGTCTCGTCGAGCCGGGTGTGTCCCAGTACGACCATCCGCCGTGGGCCTGCCTGGACGACGGCGGCCTCGGCCTCGGGCCAGTCGCCGACGATCCAGGGCCGCCCCGACGCGTGGTCGACGCGCCGCGTCGCCCGCAGTCGGCCGACGGCCGCGGCACCGGCCGGGCAGTCCGGAAGAACCACGAATTCCATGTCGCCTCGTTCCCCGTCTCCTCGTCACCCCGGGTGGTGCCGGTGCGCGTGAACGCACCGGCACCGGACGTGATCACCAGAAGCAGACGATCGCGTAGCCGCAGCCGGCGAAGTCGTTGCAGCTTCCGACGCCGAGGCACTTCGTGAGCTCCTCGAAGTCGCCGACTTCCTGGAGCATGGGGGGCTCGTAGATCGCGGACATGGTGTCCTCCCGTTTCGGATCGGTCAGGCCGACCTTGTTCGGCCTGTGATCTGTCACGGAAGCTACGGGGCGGACTGTCCCACCGGCATGGGGCAGTTGTCCCATGCCGGTCCTGTCAGCTGTCCCACCGGCGCTGGCGCACCCAGCCCCATCCGAGGGCGGCGACGGTCCAGGCGAGCAGCACCGTGAAGCCGAAGGCCGTGTGCGGGGACCGGACGGTGAGCAGTTCGTTTCCCGCCTGGTCGGGGAAGTACCGGGCCATCTCCTTGGTCGCCCCGATGAGGGACAGGATGTGCGTCCCGGCGAGCACCATCGGCAGCAGAACGGCCAGCGGCACGACGGCGTTGCGGGCGATCGCCGCGATACCCGCCGCGAACAGGCACATCAGGGTCAGATAGACGACCGCCCCGGCCAGGGCGCGCGGCACACCGCTCGCGCCGAGCGAGGAACCGTGGGACCCGAGAGCCGCCTGCGTGACCAGGTAGCCGAGGACGGTGACGGGGACGGAGACGGCCACCGCCGCCAGGGCGGTGACGACCGTCTTCGCCGCGTAGAGCCGTCCGCGCCGGGGTACGGCGAGCAGGGAGACACGGATCATGCCGGACGTGTACTCGCTGGTGACGACGAGGACGCCGAACACGATCAGCGCCAACTGGCCGTAGAGGATGCCGTCGAGACCGGCCTGTTCCGGGGTGAAGTCGGAACGCAGGCTCGGGTTGTCGGACTCCAGCGCGTTCTTCGCGGACCAGCCGTCGAGGGCGGCGATGAGGACGCTGACCGCGGCGAACAGCAGCAGCGAGATCCTGGTGCCGCGAATGCCGCGCAGCTTGGTGGTCTCGGCGCGGACGGCCGCGAGGGTCTCAGACATGCGTGTTCCTGCCTTCCGGACCGTGGACCTGTTGGCCCTCTCCGACGACGTCGAGGAAGGTCTCCTCCAACGACCCGGCGTGGGTGGCGAGTTCGTCGAGCGGGAAGCCGCCCGCCGAGGCGATCCGGCTGACGTCCGCGGCCGCCATGCCCACGACGTCCAGGCCGCCGCCGGGGACGCGGCTCACCGTGGCGCCGCGACCTTCCAACTCTCTGCCGAGCCGGTCGGGTTCGGCGGTGCGGACCCGGACGTACGACCGTCCGTGGCGCTCGATGAAGTCCGACATCCCGGTGTCCGCGAGGAGCCGGCCCCGGCTGATGACGACCAGGTGATCGGCGACCAGGGCCATCTCGGTCATCAGATGGCTGGAGATGAGGACGGTACGGCCCTCGGCGGCCATCGAGCGCAGCAGGTCGCGCAGCCAGCGGATGCCCTCGGTGTCCAGGCCGTTGACCGGTTCGTCGAGCACCAGCACGGGCGGGTCGCCGAGGAGCGCGGCGGCCAGGCCCAGCCGCTGGCCCATGCCGAGGGAGAAGGTGCCGGTCCGGTGCCGGGCCGCGTCCGCGAGCCCGACCGCCTCCAGGACCTCGGCGACCCGGCCGCGGGCGATCCGGTTGCTCTGGGCGAGCCAGAGCAGATGGTCGCGCGCGGTCAGGCCGCGGTGCGGGGCCGAGGTCTCCAGCAGGGCGCCGATGCGGCGGAGGGGGTGGGCCAGGTCGCCGTAGGCGTGCCCGTCGATCCGCGCGGTTCCGGTGTCGGGGCGGGTCAGGCCCAGCATCATCCGCAGGGTGGTCGACTTCCCGGCGCCGTTGGGGCCGAGGAAGCCGGTGACGGCTCCGGGCCGCACCGTGAAGGTCAGGCCGTCCACGACGGTGGCCGGCCCGTACCGCTTGGTCAGGTTCTGGACGTCAATCACGCGACGAGTCTGGCCGCGGCGGCCGCGCCACACATCGGACCGGGGTCGGGACGGTGCGGGCCGGTTTCGCGGACCGGCCCCATACCGGGGTATGAGACCGTTTCAGCCATATGCGGGGGGCGGGACGTATGGCGGTTGGCGTGGCACTAGTACGGCAGTGTCGCGAGGATCCGGAAGCCCGCGCCGGGGCGGGGGCCCGCCGTGAGGGTCCCGCCGTGCGCGACGGCCCGTTCCCTCATCCCGACGAGCCCCATGGCGCCGCCGGGAACGGTCGGCCGGTGCCCGGGTCCGGGGCCGTCGTCGGTGACGCCGATCGTCAGCACACCGTCCTGCGCGGTGACGCTGACCAGGCAGCGGGTCGGGGCAGCGTGTTTGACGACGTTGGTCAGCGCCTCCTGGACGATCCGGAACGCGGTCAGCGCGACCCCGTCGGGTGGTTCCTCCACGCAATCGGAGCGCAGGTCGACGCTGACGCCCGCCGCCTCGGCCGTACGGACCAGGGAAGGCAGGTCCGACAGTCCGGGGACCGGCTGGAGGTCCTGCTGCTGGGCGTCGTCTTCTCGGCGCAGCACCTTGAGGGTGGCCCGCATGTCGCGCAGCGCCCTGCGGCTGATGTCCTCGATGACGGTGAGGGCCTCTCCGGCCTCCTCGGGGTGGGTGGCGATGACGTGGTTGGCGACCCCGGCCTTGATCGCGATCAGGCCCACGCTGTGGGTGACGACGTCGTGGATGTCCCGGGCGATCCTCATGCGTTCTTCGACCTTGGCCTGCTCGGCCGCCTGCACGATGGTCCGCCGCAGGCTCTCGCGTCGCTCCCGTACGGCCGTCCCCGCGGCCCACGTCGCCCCCAGCACCAATAGCCCGAACAGCAGTTGCACCGCCAGGGTGCCGCCCGTGTAGTGCTGCCCGCCCGTCACCGTCAGCAGGGCCGCGCCCGCCGTGCTCGCCCCGCCGACGATCACGGCCGACCGCCCCAGCTGCCGTCGCCGTGTCGTCGCGACCAGGTACAGGGCGTAGGCCGCGGAGAGGAAGACGGCAGGGCCGAGACCGGCGGCCAGCGCTACGCAGGACGCGGTGAGGACGATCGCGAACACCGGGACGGGCCACAGCCGCCGTACGGCGAGCGGCAGCGCGGTGGCGAGCGAGAGCAGCGATACGGCGAGCCCACCGGGCGCGCCGCCGCTGTCGGGCCGTACCAGCGTCAGTTGCGGAAGCAGGGCGAACCCGAGGGCCGCCGCCCCGTCGAGGAGGATCAGGCGTCGGCGCGAGACATCTCCCATGTCCCGAACCTATGTGTCTGATCAGCCGGACGTCCAACGCGGCCGGAACCGGACCATGACCGCTCAAGTCGGTGTAGTCCGTCCGATTAGTCTGCTTAGGCTGGCACCGTCTTTGCAGGCGTACAACGCTTACCACGGGGGTGCAAAGCTATGCGGATCAATCTCTTCATCCTCAGTGAGGACCCGGTGTCCCTGGCCGGACTTGAAGCGATCGTCGAACAGGACGACAGCGTCAACCTCATCGGCACGGCGGTCGATGAATCCCACGGCCTTCGATGTCTGGAGAACAACCCGCTCCGGCCGGACGTGGTGATCATCGCTGAGCCACCGTCAAAACGCGCCATCTGCAGAAACGTTGCGTGGATCGTCTCCCTGTACCGCCAGGAGAAGTCACGGCCGCAGATCGTCGTGGTGTCGCAGAACGACTACGACGACGTGATCGTCTCCGCCCTCCGCCTCGGCGTGAACGGGTATCTCGCGCGGATCGCGTCCCCGGAGGAACTGTTTCAGGCGCTGCACATCGTGGCCCGCGGGGGCGCCGCGTTCAGCCCGACGATCGCGGCTCGTTTCAGCAGGTTCTTCGCCACCATACAAAGACTCCCCGAGCCGCCCGAGTTCTCCCAACTGACCAGCAGAGAGACGGAGATACTGGAACTGCTCGCCGACGGCATGAACAACCGCCAGATCGCCCGGCGCCTCTTTCTCGCGGAGAAGACCGTACGCAACTACGTCTCCCGCATCTTCACCAAACTGGAGGTGCACGACCGGGCCGCCGCCGTACTGCGCGCACGCGACGCCGGTTTCGGCGACCAGGCCGACGCCGTACTGCCCCAACACGCCTGACAACGCCAGGAGAGCGAGCGCGCGGCCCTCTGGTCAGCGTGCTCGCGGTGTCGGCGACTTCATTGGCGCCCGGATCCCCGTGGAACCGGCAGCACCGGGCATCGACCGGATCAGCAGCGTGACCTCGGTGAATTCGGTCGGCATCGACGTCCCCGGCCATCCGGCAGCCGACACCTTTGGCCCGACGCCGTCGAACTGTCCCGCCTCTCCTCCCACGATCCCTCGAAGTTCCGCTTCGGTCCCGGCGGGCTCACTCAGGCCATGGACGCCGAGGAGCACTCTGACCTGGTGTTTCTCTGTGCCCCGACAGGATTCGAACCTGCGACACCCGCTTTGGGGGAGAGACGGGGGCGTCTTGGGGGTGACCCGCGGCTTCTTCGGGCGATCTAGCGGGCCCGGACGGAAAGTCAGCGACGGTCATATCGGCCGCTACGAAGCCTCCAAGGGACGGTATCGGTCCGGGCCAGGGCGGTTGCTGGGGTTTTGAGGTACGAAGCTGCCGTACCGCTGGAGCTGCTGGACCATGGCTACCTGGTTCGCCCTGATCGAGAACCCCTTCGGCCTTCCTCGTCGTAGAAGTGGACGAAACCGTCCTGCACGGAACACCTAAAACTGTGCTGCTCTCGGGCGCCCGCGGGCGTACCGTCGACCTGATCGCATGGGGGTGAGAGGCTGTGCTGTACGCACACGAGGTGATCCTGAACGAACTCGCGCAAGGGCTCAGACCCGTGGCTGACGGTGTCGAGTGGTTCGAAGGTCTCTCGGACGATGACCGGCGCAAGGCCTTGCACACGCTGGTGCTGTTCTGCGGGCAGGCTCGTGCGGGGGAGGACGATGTGGCGGAGAGTATCGCGCGCTCTGGCATTCGGCCTACGCACACGCCTGCGGTGATGCTCACGAAATGGCGCTTCGGGATGGACCGACTTCCGGCCTCTGAACTCACGAAGTCATTTCGGCTGCTCGTCGCCCTTTTCGGCATCGCCGATACCCGCAGGCGGACGTTGCACTGCGTCGGCGGGTGTGGTCACGAGTGGCACAATCTGTCAGATCAGCCGCAGGATCCAACTTAGGGCTACTTCTTGCCCTGGGCCTTGTCGGGGATCTCGGTGGCCTGAGTCATCCCTGCTCAGGCGCGATGGTCCCGTGCGCCTGATGGCCGTCGTTGGTCGTCCTCGGCCACTGTCGAGCGACCTCGGACGGCCCGGGGACGGGCCCGGCCATGGGGTACATGAACGGCGTCAGCCGGTGGAAGCCGCCCGCCATTGCGCAGTGATGCATCCCTCTTCCATGTCCCACCACTCCTTGGCCACGCCATGATCGAGCAGCCTCTGCACTTTGGCGAGATCGGCGGTGGGCGGGACGTCCAGGGCGACCATGCCGAACCGCTCTGAGCCCTCGCCGCAGACTCCGAGTTCGTGAAACGCGTTGATCACGCTCTGCCGTGCAGCTCCCGAACCGCCGTCACGGAACACGATGAGGCGGATGGTGCAGTTCTCCGAACGCCGAACCACTTCGCCGGCCCATCGCACGCCCTCCTCCTCATCCGCCTCGGTAGCCACGATGTCCCCGCAAGCGATGCCTCGAACAAACCAGGGAATGTTGTCGAGCCGCACGGTGCCGTCGCCCTGGTCGACCGCCCACAGACTCTCCACCGACGCGGGGTATGCCTCGCGGCACCCTCACTGGCTTCAGCCACGTTGCCGGTGCGGTCGACCAGAGCAAGCCGCGCCGGCCGGACCGTAGCGACGGTGCCTGAGCCCTCAGCTTGGGAGGCTGTCGCTGGACAGGCCGTACGAAGGGGTGCGTCCGGGGGGTGCCTCAAAGATGCTGCTTGGCTGCTCTGACGAGTCGGCCGATGTCGTCACGAGTCTGTACTCGGCGCTGGTCGAGTTGGCTTCTGGTCTCCGTCTTGGTCAGTGCGGTGATGTCGGCGAGGACGGCCTCTGCGGTCTGACCCAGGGTCGCGTCGTCCGTGAGCATCTGGACCCGGAACAGGGCCTCTTGTGCGCTTGAGCGCAGGTCGTAGGCACGGATCCGGACGGAGTCGGGGTCTTCGGGTGGCGGTTGTTCGTGCTCGCAGAACCACAGGTGCACCAGGCAGCGACGGTAGTTGATCAGCGTGCCGGCGTAGATGGAGTAGGCGTCGAGTCGTTCTTGCCGGAGCTTCTCACGGCGGGCGAACTGGTGGCTTCTGTCGGTGGTGCGTTGCTGAAACGCCAGTGTGATTCCCGAGCCGAGCAAGGTTCCGAGGACGGCTATGGCACTGGCGATGATGGTCTCCACGTCCCAAGCTGATCACGTGTCGTGGATCCAGGTGTGACGCATGGCCAATTCGACCGTCACCGACACGCTTTCCAACTGTGTTGGTCGGGTGTGGGTGTGTGTACGGGGACGTTCACCTGCGTTCATGGGCGGTTCGCCACCGGATTGGGATCGGCTTTTGGCCTAGGCCGAACAGCGGTGGACGAGGCTGAATGGGACGGAAAGCGAGATGGGCGTGGCAGTCTTGTCAGTACGGCCTCGTACTGGGCGTATTCGGCTGTTTGGCCAATGAAAAGAGATGCCGTGCCGGGCGTCGCGAGCGTCAAAGGTCTTCAACCTGTGATCATGGAGCGTTCATTGAAAGTGATCGACGAGGAGCTCCAGGTCGCGGGGGCCGATGTGCCGCTGCCGCAGGGCGCTCGCGGGAACGCGCTGTAGGTGATGTGGTGAACTGGTTGACCTCGCTGCCGGCGGTGGTGCTGGTTGTGGGCTGGCTCGTGCTTGCCCTACTGGTCGCGGCCGTGGCGCGGGTCGGCGTCCGGGTGCTCGTACCGGTCGAGGAACGGGATCGGGTGCCGCAGATCGCCACGCCCCTGATGCCGACCCTCGGCGCTGCGTTTGCGATCTTTGCGGCACTCACACTGGCCAGCGAGTCCGGCTACCTGCGCGCAGCCGAGGGGTTGGTGAGCGACGAGGCGGCCGCGGCCTCCCGCCTGGCCTGGGCGGCGACAAGTCCGCGCGTCCAGTCGGAGCCGATCCATGCGGCACTGCTGGACTACTTGCAGACCACGCGTGCCAGGGAGTGGGAGGCTGCAGCAGCGGCGTCCGGTGACGACCCCGCCACCGCTCACGCGATCGCACGGCTGGAGCGGAGTGTGCGCGCCGAGGCGGCCCGGCCCGAGGTGGGAACCCCGACGGGCACGGAGCTGATGGTCTCCGTGGACGGTGTCACCAGTAGTCGTCGCGCCCGCATCGCGGCCGCCTCGCGCGACGTTCCCGCGCTCTACGTCGTCACGCTTGTGGTCAGCGGACTGGCCTTGATCGTGAACTCCGGCGCACTGGTCTTCCGCAGCAGCCTGCGAACGTCACTGCTGATCGTAGGTGTTGCGAGTGTGGTCGGGCTGAGTCTGGCGTTGCTCTTCGCACTCAGCGCGCCCTGGAGCGGACCGTTCATCGTCAGTGGGCAACCACTCGACGCCATCATCGAGGACCTGAAGTCCGGCTTCTTCGCCGGCGGGTCGTAGGCGGCGGACGCGATCAGCAGCCGACAACTGATCACCGGCGGCCCGTGACGTGCGGCCGCCCAATCAATCAACCTCCTGACCTGTGGTCGAGCTGTCGGCAGCTGTCGGCGTTGGTCACCATTGAGCGCTCGGCTGTCTGGCTGATGGTGTTCGGGATGGGAGCGCCCTGCGCACGCCACTATGGACCCGCACTCGCGAACGGAGCGGCCCCTCCATCCCGGTGCCGGCCGATCTCGCGCCGGAGACTTGGCCTTGACCGCAACCCGCTATGCGGTGACCGACTCATGGCCATGACCGCTTCCAGCCACATGTTTGGCGTGCGCTGATCTTCGGCGCTCGGAGTCATGAGCAACGCGGCGGCCGGGTCGGTAGCCAGCCGGAGAGCCCTGCCGTTGCGGGCCGATAACTGTGTTGCTGGCGCAGGGGAGTTGATGTCTAGTGACCTCGCACATCATCATCTAAAGAGGAGAAGAGAGTGATCAGACTTAGACGCCTGCTGGCGTCGATGACCGCCGCCGGAGTCGCGTGCATGCTGAGCGCGGCTCCCGGGGCCGCGGTGGCACAGCACCACGCGGCGGCGCCGGGTGCCGCGTCGGCGATGGGCGTTTCGGCACTGTCGTTCAGCGCCAAGTCGGTCGATGCCACCTCAGGATCGGCCACCATCGAACTGAACTGGACGATGATCTCGTCCAATCCGAACGCCCTAGGCTTCGGGGGCGACATTCACATACGCCGGATGAATCCGAAGACCGGCGCCTACATTGGCACCGAACTCGCCGCCAACTTCGACTCCCAAGGCTCACTGTCCGGCGACGTCACCGTCAAGCCCGGCGCCACCCCCGCCTCGACCACGTACACATGGACCGTCCCCGTTCCGCAGTACGGAGCCACGACGAAGACGACCTGGGCGGTCTCGGAGATCCAGGGTGGTGACGGCGCCGGCGACCAGATCGACTGGACCGCGCCCCAAGTCTCCGCGTTCCCACGCTCCTTCACCGCCCGGACCACCGTGGACCAGGGCTACCCGAGCCTCGGCCAGATCGCCCTGGCGCAGGGTATGCAGGCCACCGTCTACGAAGCCCCCGGCCAAGGTGCCGCGCTGCGGTACCAGCTCGACAGCCAGGAGAACAAGTCCGGCGTGCACGGCGGAACGGTTGTGGTCACCGGTTCGGGCGGCCGCACGGCCCGCGGATCGTTCGCCATCGTCCGGGACGCGAGCGAGGGCTACCAGGGCTGCGGCAACATCGACTGGATGCAGCGGCAGGTACTCGACTGCGCCGTGACCGTGTCGCTGCCGGCCGGCTTGGCGGAGGGCGATTGGAAGGTCACCGAGGTGGACCTCACCAGCAATGCCGGAGTCACCCACGCCTACACCGGGCTGTCCGAAGCCCCGGTGCACGTGACCTCTGACAGCGTGCTGTCCGCGACCGGCTTCGCGTTCACCCCGAGCCAAATCGACAGCTGGCACTCGCCCGTCCCGACCGTACAGCTCTCCCTGCGGGCTTCTGGCGCCGTGGGCGGGGTCAGCTCCGTACAGCTGACGAACTGGGGAAACAACGCCACCCAGTGCCAGCAGCTGTCCACCACCCCGACCGTGCAGGCGGACGGCACGGTCACCGTGCCGGTACTCGGGCTGCGGGGCCAGTTCAGCTGTCAGCTCACCGGTTTGATCATCACCGACGGTCACGGCGACCAGGCCGTCTACGGTTCATCGCTGGGCGCCCCGGACATCGATGCGACACTGACCAACATCCCTGACACCGTGTTGCCCACGGTGGACGCGGTCACAGTCACCCCGGGTACGGTCGCGGCCAACGACACCCAGACATGGATCAAGCTGACGATCGACCTGTCCGCCTCCACAGCCGGGGTGAACGGCCTCGACCTGTATCTGGTCGACGCCTCCGGGCACGTCGACTCGATTCAGTCCGGTGGTGTGCCCACCACCTTCTCAGGTCCGTTGGACGAGTACTTCACGCTGCCGCAGGGCATCGCACCCGGCACGTACACCATCGGTTTCACGCTCCAGGACCAGGGCTACAAGACCGTGAGCTACGGCCTGCCCGGCAGCCAGCCGATGCCCGGCGGACCGGTCACCCTTAGAGTCACCGACCCGGCAACCGCCAGGCCCGAAGTCCGCTGAGTCGCAGCAGTTCCCAGCGCAGATCCATCAGTACATGACGGGCGACCGTGACCGTGCGATCGCTGGTCGACCGGGGGGCTGCGATCCGCGAGGGCGGGGGAGGCTTGGACCGAGGGGGCCGACTCGGGAGGAAACCCCTCCCGAGTCGGCCCTTCCTGCTGTGCCCCCGGCAGGATTCGAACCTGCGACACCCGCTTTAGGAGAGCGGTGCTCTATCCCCTGAGCTACGAAGGCGGGGGGATCTCGGTGGAGACCCGGCGACTAGCGTAGCGGATTCGGTGGGGTGGGGGTTCTGGCGTTCGGTCAGTGGGTGATTCGGGTTTCCAGGCCGTCCAGGACGCGGTCGAGGCCGTACTGGAAGTTCTCGTCGCGGGCGGTGCGGGGATCCTTGCCGCGTTGTTCGGCGTAGCCCTCGCGGAGGTGGGGGTAGGACTCGGCGGCCTGTTCGGCGGTGGGCCAGAGGCTTTCCACGTACTGCTGTTCGGTGTGGCCGCTGCGGGCGAGGACGTTGAGGTAGGCGGCCTCGCTGGTGGCCATGCCGGTGACGTAGGCGACGAGGGTCGAGGCGGCCTGGTCGGCCTCGGTGGTGGGCAGGCCCGCGCGGGTGAAGAGGGCGAGCAGGAACTCGGCCAGGCGCATCGCGTTCGGGCCGAGGTACGACATGCCCATCTCGCCGAGGACCGAGGCGATCCACGGGTGGCGCAGCATCGTCGCGCGCAGGCTCTGGGCGCAGTGGGTCGCGTCCGTGCGCCAGGTCGCGGGGTCGGTGGACCGGGGGATCTCGATCTCGCCGTAGATCTCGTCGATGGCCAGCTCGATGAGCTCGTCCTTGTTGGCCACGTGCCGGTAGAGCGAGGTGGCTCCGGCGCCGAGGCGGGTGCCGAGCTTGCGCATGCTCAGGGCGTCGATGCCGTCGGAGTCGAGCAGGCGCAGCGCCTCGGCGACGATCTGGTCCCGGCTCAGCGCCGGCTGTTCGCGACCGGCCCGGGGGCGGGTCCACACCGACTGGACGGGCGTCGGCGACCCCGCTTCGGCCTGCTCCTGGGGGGACATACGGCTTCCTCTCTCCCGGTCCGGCCACCGTAGCGCACAGCATGCGCAGGGTGCGTACGCGTGGCCATGGATCGGTACGGCGCTCTCTCTTGCGTACAGTGTGCGCAACATCGTACGGTGTTCCACGGAGCGCACGGTGTGTGCGGCTCAGTTCACCGTTCGAGAGGTAGTGAGATGGACCGTCATCCGCGTCGCTGGCTCATCCTGATCGTGTTGTGCCTCAGCACCCTGGTGCTGGTCGTCGACAACATGGTTCTCACCGTGGCGATCCCGACGATCGCCGAGGACCTGAACGCCAGTGCCCAGGACCTCCAGTGGATCCTCGACTCGTACATGCTGGTCTTCGCCGGGCTGCTGCTGACCGCGGGCAGCCTCTCCGACAAGTTCGGGCGGCGGAAGGTGATGGTCATCGGGCTCGCGCTCTTCGGGGCGGCCTCGGTGGTGGCGATGGAGGCCGCCACGCCCGGGGCGCTGATCCTGGGGCGGGTGCTGATGGGCGTCGGAGGCGCGCTGATCATGCCCAGCACGCTGTCGATCCTGGTCACCGTCTTCGACGACGCCGAGCGGCCCAAGGCCATCGCCGCCTGGAGCGCCGTCGCCATGGTCGGGCTCGTCGGTGGTCCCGTCGTCGGTGGCGCGCTGCTGGCCCACTTCTGGTGGGGGGTCGTCTTCCTCCTCAACATCCCCATCGCCGTTCTCGCGATCATCGCCGCGCTGGTCCTCATGCCCGAGTCCAAGGGGCCCTGGCGCAAGGCCGACCCGATCGGCATGGTGCTGTCGATGGTCGGCATGACCGCGCTCATCTGGACGATCATCGAGCTTCCCAAGGGCGGGCTGGGTCAGCAGGGCACGCAGCTCTCGCTCGGCCTCGCCGTGCTCGGGCTGGTCGGGTTCGGGGTGTGGGAGAGCCGCTGCTCCTCGCCGATGATCCCGGTCTCGCTCTACCGCAACCGTGTCTTCACCGGCGCGAGCTTCTCCCTCGTGCTGCTGACCCTGGCCCAGGGCGGCCTGATGCTGGTGCTGACCCAGTACCTGCAGTTCGTCCTCGGCTACTCCGCCACCCAGACCGGTCTCGCCTTCACCCCGCTGGCCCTCGCGACCCTCGCCTTCAACAGCGTCGGCGCCGCCCTGCTGCCGAAGACCGGCAACCGCGCCATGGTGGTCTTCGGACTCCTCGTCATCGCCTCCGGGTTCGGGCTGCTGTCCACGCTGAACCCGGAGAGCGGGTGGGGCGTCCTCGCCGGTGCCATGTGTCTCATGGGCGCCGGTGGCGGGTTGACGATGCCCGCGGCGATGGCGGCCATGATGGGCGCGATCCCGGACGAGCACGCCGGTGTGGGCTCCGCGCTCAACGACACCGTCCAGCAGGCCGGCGCCGCGCTCGGTGTCGCCGTCCTCGGCGCGGTCCTCTCCAGCACCTTCACCGGCCACATGCCCGCCGCCGCCCCGGCCGCCGCCCGCCACTCGATCGGCGACGCCCTCGCCGTGGCCGCCCGCACCGGCGACAGGTCCCTCCTCACCTCCGCCCACGACGCCTTCACCAGCGCGATGTCGGCGAGCTTCCTGGCGGGCGGGGCGGGAGT
The DNA here is from genome assembly GCA_001550305.1 of Streptomyces diastatochromogenes. Classification (GTDB taxonomy): domain Bacteria; phylum Actinomycetota; class Actinomycetes; order Streptomycetales; family Streptomycetaceae; genus Streptomyces; species Streptomyces mirabilis_D. The sequence goes on along the minus strand of LRTP01000767.1, from coordinate 31,144 downwards.
CCTGGTCGCGGCCGTCCTCGCCGTCTTCCTGATGCGCGACGGCAGGCCCGCCGGAGCCTCGGACCAGGGTGCGACCCAGGTCGCGCCGGAGAAGGGTCAGGCGGACGAGGGTGTGTTGGGTGAGGAGGTGGCGCAGGTCGTGTCGGCCGGGGGCGCGGAGGTCAGCCACTGACGTCCGGGGGGCACCCCCACACCTGCTCCCGCCCGTGTCCGGACCACGTTCCCGTGGCCCGGACACGGGCGTTCACGTGCTCAAACGGTCCTCACCAGGGGTACGCGCCGGCGCGTCACGTCCGCGGTACCCGGCGGAACCGTCCCGCCACCCACAGGTCCTCCTCGATCCGCCCCACCGCGGCCCGCAACTCCGGCAGCACCTCGGCGACGCACTCCTCGGGCGTACGGCGGCTGCTGTGCATCGCGACATTGACGGCGGCCACGACCCGCCCACCGCGCTCGCGCACCGGCACCGCGACCGAGCGCAGCCCCACCTCCAACTCCTCGTCGACCAGGGCGTATCCCTCTTCCCGTACGCGGTCCAGGACGGCCGTCAGTCGAGCGGGGTCCGTGATCGTGCGGGGGGTCAACGGGAGCAGTTCGGTGAGCGGGGGCTCGGGCAGGTCCGCCAGCATCACCCGGCCCAGCGCGGTGGGGTACGCGGGCAGGCGGGTGCCGATGGTGATGTGGACGCTCATGACGCGGCTGGTGGAGACGCGGCCCGTGTACTGGATCTCGTCGCCGGTCAGGACCGCCAGCGACACCGAGTCGTGCAGCCGCTGCGAGAGTTCGGTGAGGTGCGGGGCGGCGATCTCGGCGAGCGAGGTCCGCGAAAGGGGAGGGAAGCCGAGGCCCAGCACGCGGGGGGTGAGGCGGAAGACGCGGTCGTGCGCGGTGACGTATCCGAGGTGTTCCAGGGTGATCAGTGCGCGGCGGGCGGTCGCCCGGGCGAGTCCGGTGGCCTGGGCGACCTCGGTGAGGTTCAGTTCGGCGCGGCCCTCGCCGAAGGCGGTGATGACGGTGAGGCCCCGGGCCAGCGACTCGATGAACTCCCGGCCCAGTTCCTGCTTGGAGGCGCCGGCCCAGACGGCGAGGCCGGAGGGGGCGGCGGTGGCGCGTGGCGTGGGCGTGGCGGATTCGGCGTGCTGTGCCTCGCGCAGTTCCCGTTCCATCGCGGCGACGGCCTCCCGTAGCCGGGGCAGCAGGGTGTCGCGCAGATCGGCCGCGGTGTGCCGGCTGGTGTGGCTGACCACGCTCACCACACAGGCGATGCGGCCCGCCTCCCGTACGGGCATGGAGAGCGCGACCAGACCTGGTTCGATCAACTGGTCGTCCAGCGCCCAGCCGGCCTCCCGCGCCTCGGCCGTACGCTGCTCGAAGTCGTCGCCGAGGGTGGGAAGTCGACGTGCGCTTCGCCCGGCGCCCTGCTCCTCCTCCGGCCTGTCCGCCGCGAGGCTTTTCCCGACGGTGAGGTCCTTCCCGACGGTGAGGTCCTTCCCGACGGTGGGGTCTTTGCCGACGGTGAGGTCTTTGCCGTTCGTGCGGTTCGCACGGTTCGTGCGGTGCGCGCCGATCCTGTCCTTCTCGTCGTTTCGGTCGTCCTCGCCGTACTCGATCGGCCGGCTCCGCGCCGGGACCGCCGGAAACCCCCGGTCCTCCGGGTCGGCCGCGCGCCGCTCGTGCCACCGTGCCCACTCCCGATCGCCCCACTCGGTGGCGAACAGCGGGCCGGGCGCGGTGCGTTCGGCGGGCAGCAGGTCGCCGATGCGGAAGCTCAGCGACATGGCGCGGCGCCGGGTCGCCTGGTGGATGAAGCGGATACCGTCCTGGTCGCCGACCGCGAGCGAGACGGACTCGTCGAGCTCGTCGGCGAGGGCGTCGGCGTGCGCGTCGAGGAGGCGGGGCAGGCGCAGGGCGGCCAGGTAGGCGTTGCCGAGTTCCATCAGACGGGGGGCCAGGACGGCGTCGCGGCCGTCGAGGCGTACATATCCCCGGCGCGCCAGGGTCGCGGTGATCCGGTCGACGGTGGAGCGCGCGAGCCCGGTGGACCGCTCCAGACCGCTGAGGCTGGACACTCCGTCGGCGTCGGTCAGCCGCCGCAGTACGGCGATACCGCGGATGAGAGGGGTGACGGCCTCGGCGGGCACCACGGCCTCGGCGCCCGCGGCGCTGCTGGTGCCGGTCCCGGGGGCCGGTGCGACATTCGATGGCATGGGCTCTCCGATGCGGATCTCTGAAGAGACGCAGTCGCGGATCTCCGAAGAGACTCAGAACAGACACCGTAGTCCTTGCACGGCCAGGTCAGCAGGTCGGAGGCCGGGAGGGGCGGGTGAGAGAACGGTCGGGGGCCGGGGGAGCGGCCGGGCAGGCACCGAGGGGCGGCCGGTGAGGGAAGGGGGGGAGCGGACGGTCAGCGGCGGGTGACGGACACCCGGTAGTCACCGTTCGGATTTGACGCCGTGACCGCGATCGTGATGCCGGTCTTGGGGTCCTTGAAGGACTCGCCGGGGGTGAAGGGGGCGTCGGAGAGTTCCGCGTGGACGTTGGGGCTGCGGGTGCAGCCGCCGCTGTGGCGCTTGGAGTCGTAGACGGTGATGGGGCCGTTTCCGGTGTCCACGCCCGCGTCGACCTTGTAGATGAGGATGCCGGGGCGGCAGACGGCGGAGTCGTTGCCCTCGTGGGTGCGCAGTTCGAAGGCGTACCCCGTCTTGGTGCTGGTGGGTACGAAGACCAGCTTCTCGCCGCCGGGCCGGGACAGCGGGGTGAGGGTGTACTCCGTCGTCCCGGGCGACGCGGCGCATCTGACCTGCGACTCGTCGAGCCAGCCCAGCTTCCACTTGTGCCAGCCGAGGAGGTCGTTGTCGGCTCCCCAGTCCTCGCTCATGATGTCCCAGTGGCCGACCGCGCCTCCGCCCTCCGGGGTGTAGAGGTCGGGCAGGCCGAAGGTGTGGCCGTTCTCGTGGGGGAGTACCCGGTAGCCGGTCTCGGCGTAGGAGCCGGATCCGTCGTCCTGGCGGCTGTAGACGAAGGACGCGTTGGAGACGGGGACGCCGTCGGCTATGGGTGCCTCGGTGTTGCCGGCGAAGGTGACGGACAGGACGGTGTCCAGGGCGGAGGGTCCGGCGTTCGGCGTCACCAGCACGTTCAGGAGGTCGTACGAGCGGAAGTCCACCTCGGGGTCGGCCGTGGCCACTATGTCCTGGACCAGATCGCGGTAGCCGGGGTCGAAGGGGGCGCCGCGTTCTATGCCGTACGCCTTGAAGGGCTTGGGCATGCGCAGCCAGTGGTGGATGGGGGTCTCGGGGCGGTAGTCGAGACGGCCGTAGGAACTGGTGCGAAACCAGTTCTGGGTCTGCGGGAAGAACTCGGCGAGCCGGTCGAGTGCGCTGCCCGGGCCGGGCGCGTCGGAGAAGTCGACCATCAGGGTGAGGGCTCGGACGATGCCGGTGGAGCGGGCGTATCCGGGTTGGGTCGGTATGCCCTCGCCCATCTGTACGCCCATCGGGTCGGTGATCATGCAGGGACCGAGCGCCGTGGAGCGGGCCAGCGCGATGGAGCCCGCCGTCGTGGAGCCCGCCGGGAGGTGACCGGTGCCGGCGGAGGTGCTGACCGTCAGCGTCAGAAGGGTCACCGAGGCCAGGGCGGCCACGCGGCGCGAGCGTATCCGGCGGGTGGTGGGCTGCATCGGCTGCATGCAAGGGCCCTTCGCTCACGGCAGCCGCCCGGTCACCGGCTGCACCCTGTGCGATCACCCTGTGACGGGGGATGCGGGGGCGCGCGCTGGAAGAGCCCGAACGTGGGTTTCTTGCCGGGGGAAGGGTGACGGGAGCCGCGTCGGAGGTTTGCCGTGGGGCGAGGTGGGGCGGGTGTGCGGGCGTGGGGTGGAGCCGTCCCCCCGCCCCTCAACGCACAGTGACGCAGGTCACACCAGATCTCTGGGAATGCGGGAAATAACCGGGGACCGTTTCCCCGTTTAGCCATGTGTCCGAGCGAAACGGGGACGGATTCCCCGGATCGCGCCACAGTCTTCCTACCTACGTCTGAGGAGTACGCCGTGGAGACCGCCACCCCCGTGAAGCGTCGCGTGCCCCGGCCCCGCGCCGATGCCCTGCGCAACCGGGAGCGGATCGTCGCCGCCGCGCGTGAGATGTTCGTCGAGTTCGGCCCCGACGTGCCGTTCGACGAGATCGCCCGCCGCGCCGGTGTCGGCAACGCCACGGTGTACCGCAACTTCCCGGACCGCGACGCGCTCGCGCGGGAGGTCGTCTGCTCGGTCATGGACCGCACGTCGGAGTGGATCGAGTCGGCTCTCCTGGAGGGCGGCGACGCCTTCCAGGCGCTGAGCGACTTCGTGCACTTCGCGGCGGACGAGCGGATCGGCGCCCTGTGCCCCATGCTCTCCGAGGCCTTCGACCAGCACCACCCGGATCTGTTCGCCGCACGCGAGCGGACCATGGAGATGGTCGACGCGCTGATGAGGCGCGCCCGCGAGGCCGGACAGTTGCGGCCCGACGTCGAGTCGGGTGACCTCATGGTCGCCGTCAGTCAGCTCACCCGGCCGCTGCCCGGCACCGCGTGTCAGGGCATCGACCGCTTCGTGCACCGTCATCTGCAGCTGTTCCTGGACGGTCTGCGGGCACCGGCCCGCTCCGTACTGCCCGGAGTGGCGGCCACCGTGGAGGATCTGCGAACAGCCTGACCAGCAGCCCGATCAGCCCGACCAGCCCGACCGATGAGATCAGGCCGACCGATGAGATCGGCCCGACCGATGAGATCGGCGCACCGCGCCAGTCCTTAGTCCGACAAGCTTCCGGAGGCTTGCGGCCGTCGACGACGACGAGCCGCCGGCTCCCGTGACCTTCCCTCACCTTTTTCACTGCGAAGTACCGGAGTGGGTATCCCCATGTCTGAAACAGGCACCTCAGCCTCGGCAAAGTCGGCGGCCGAACTCGCCGACGCACACAGCAACCGCTGGAAAGCGCTCGCGTTCATCGCGCTCGCCCAGCTGATGGTCGTCCTCGACGCGACCATCGTGAACATCGCGCTGCCCTCCGCCCAGCAGGACCTGGGGATATCGGACGGCAACCGTCAGTGGGTCATCACGGCCTACGCCCTCGCCTTCGGCGGTCTGCTGCTCTTCGGCGGCCGTATCGCCGACCTGTGGGGCCGCAAGCGCACCTTCGTCACCGGTCTGATCGGCTTCGCGGGCGCCTCCGCCATCGGCGGCGCCGCGCAGAGCGAGGCGATGCTGCTCGGCGCCCGCGCCCTGCAGGGCGCCTTCGGTGCCCTCCTGGCCCCCGCCGCGCTCTCGCTGCTCGCGGTGATGTTCACCGACGCCAAGGAGCGCGCCAAGGCGTTCGGCATCTACGGTGCGATCGCCGGTGGCGGCGGCGCCGTCGGCCTGATCCTCGGCGGCTTCCTCACCGAGTACCTGAACTGGCGCTGGACGTTCTTCGTGAACATCCCGTTCGCGATCATCGCCGCCCTGGGCGCGTACTTCGTCATCCGTGAGCCGGCCGGCGGCCGCAACCGCTCGCCGCTCGACATCCCCGGTGTCATCCTCTCCACCCTGGGTCTGGTCTCCCTGGTCTACGGCTTCACCCGTGCCGAGTCCAACGGCTGGAGCGACTCCACCACCATCGGTCTGTTCGTCGCCTCGGCGGTGCTGCTCGCGGCCTTCGTGTTCACCGAGTCCAAGGTCAAGGCCCCGCTGCTGCCCCTGCGCGTCATCACCGAGCGCAACCGCGGCGGTGTCTACCTCTCGCTCGGCCTCGCGATCATCGCGATGTTCGGTCTGTTCTTGTTCCTGACCTACTACCTGCAGATCGTGAAGGGCTACTCGCCGGTCAAGACCGGCTTCGCCTTCCTGCCGATGATCGCGGGCATGATCACGGGCTCCACCCAGATCGGCGCCCGTCTGATGACCCGCGTCCCGCCGCGCCTGCTGATGGCACCGGGCTTCGCCCTGGCCGCCCTGGGCATGCTGCTGCTGACCCAGATGGAGATCAACTCCTCCTACGCGGGTCTGCTGCTCCCGGCCCAGCTGCTGCTCGGCCTGGGTATGGGTACGGCGTTCATGCCCGCCATGTCCCTGGCCACGTACGGTGTCCAGCCGAAGGACGCCGGTGTCGCCTCCGCGATGGTCAACACCTCGCAGCAGGTGGGCGGCGCGATCGGTACGGCCCTGCTGAACACGATCGCCGCCTCGGCGACCACCTCGTACATCAAGGACCACATCGCCGGTGCCACCTCCAAGCCGCAGCAGCAGCTCGTCCAGCTGCAGGGCATGGTGAACGGCTACACCAACGCCATCTGGTTCGCCGTCGGCATCCTGGTGGTCGCGGCCACGATCGCCGCGACCCTCGTCAACACCGGCCGCCCGGACATGTCCGCGGCCTCCGGCGCGGGCGACGGTGTCGAGGACGAGGTCAAGGTGCCGGTGATCGCCCACTGATCACCCGTACCGCCCGTACCGCCGCTGGTACCTCCGGTGCTTCAGGTGCTTCGAGTACGGGCGCGGGGTGGGGACGCCTCGCCCGTACGAATCCCAGGGTCCGCCCCGGTTCCGAGTTCATCGGGACCGGGGCGGACCCGCGTCCACCCCCCCGGTCAACCCGGTCAACCCACCCCCGGTCAACTCGGTCACCCCACCCCCGGTCAATCCGTCCGCCCGGTCACCCCGTCTACCCGATCAACCCGATCAACGCAGCCAAGGCAGGTCCGCGCCCGCGTCCTTCGGCTGCAGCCCCTCGGCGATGATCCGCATGGCCTCGCCGAGGGATTTGTGCTGTTCGGGCGTGAGCCGGTCGAAGAAGGCCTGCCGTACGGCGTCGACATGGCCCGGCGCGGCCTTGCTCAGCACCTCGTAACCGGCGTCGGTGAGGACGGCGAACTGGCCCCGCTTGTCGGAGGGGCAGTCCTCGCGGCGCACCCACCCGTTCTTCTCCAGGCGGGCGATCGCGTGCGAGAGGCGTGAGCGAGTGATCTTCGCGTTCATGGCCAGCTCGGTCATGCGCAGCCTTCTGCGCGGCGCCTCGACGAGCTGGACGAGCAGACCGTAGTAGACGTGCGGCATGCCCGCGTCGCGCTGCAGCTGACGGTCGAGATGGTCCTCGAGGAGGGTGGCGGCGTTCATGTACGCACGCCAGGTGCGCTGTTCCTCGTCGGTGAGCCAGCGCGGCTCTTCAGCGGATGCGGATGCCGTAGTCATGTACTCCACTGTACGAGCCCCTTCTTGAATATTAAACAAATCGGGAGTAGTGTTCTGCGTGGAAGCTTGAGACTTCAAATAACTTCCCAATCGGTCTTACGATGGACCCCCCGGAGGGAGTAGCCGCCATGTCTGTCGCCACGTCTGCCGTCACCGAGGGGCGTGCCCCACAGGAGCGCATGCCCGCCCTCTACCTCAGTCATGGCGCCCCGCCGCTCGCCGACGACCCGATCTGGCCCGGAGAGCTGGCCGCCTGGTCCGCCGAACTGCCCCGTCCCAAGGCGATCCTGATGGTCTCCGCCCACTGGGAGGAGGCCCCGCTGGCCCTCGGAGCGGTCCAGACCGTACCGCTCGTCTACGACTTCTGGGGCTTCCCCGAGCACTACTACCAGGTCCGGTACGCGGCTCCCGGCGCCCCCCAACTCGCCGAGTCCGTACGGAAGCTGCTGCGCGCCCCGGGCATTCCCGTCCAGGACATCCCGGACCGCGGCCTCGACCACGGCGCCTACGTCCCCCTGGTCGAGATGTTCCCCGACGCCGACATCCCTGTCCTGCAGATCTCCATGCCGACCCTCGATCCGGTGAAGCTGATGGAGATCGGACGCAAGCTGGCGCCGCTGCGCGACGAGGGAGTCCTGATCGTGGGCTCCGGCTTCTTCACCCACAACCTGGCCGCGCTGCGTCAGGGCGGAGTCCCCTCCTGGTCGGTCGAGTTCGACGACTGGGGACACCGCGCCCTGGACGCCCGTGACTGGGACGCCCTGCTCGACTTCGGCCACAAGTCCCCGGCCGGCCTGCTCGCCCACCCCCGCACCGAGCACTTCGCCCCGCTCTTCGTGGCGATGGGCGCGGCGGACGCCACGGGCGAGCTGGACGAGCAGCGGTCGGTGATCGACGGGTTCTGGCTGGGGCTGGCCAAGCGGTCGGTCCAGTTCGGCTAGAGGGCGGTCGGTCCAGTTCGGCTGGAGGGCGATCGGTTCAGTTCGGCTGGAGGTCCTTCTCGTACCAGGCCACATCCCAGTACCGGCCGAACTTCCGGCCCACCTCCCGGTACGTACCGACGTACCGGAACCCGAAGCGTTCGTGCAGCCGCACGGACGCTTCGTTGGGTTGGGCGATGCCCGCGTAGGCGCGGTGCACGTCCTCGTCGGCGAGCGCCTCGAAGAGGGCCTTGTAGAGCAGCGTGCCGACGCCCCGTCCGCCCGCGTCCGGGGCGAGGTAGATGGTGACCTCGACGGAGGTGTCGTAGGCGGGCTTGGGCCGGAAGGGGCTGGAAGTGGCGTATCCCAGAATTCGCTGTGCGTTCCCGGGAACCCCCTGTGAGTCCGTGTCCGTGGCAACCATCAGGCGGTGCGGGCCGTCTTCAGGGTGGGAGAGCAGCCAAGGGCGGCGCTCTTCCGAGGTGAAGACGGCAGTGTCGAATGTGATGGGCGTCTCGCGAACGTAGTGGTTGTAGATGGCCGTGAGAGCGTCGAGGTCGGCCGCGACTCCTGGCCTGACCTGCGCCTCTGTACGTTCCGTTGACATCCGACCTCCCGCTGTGGCGGCACAGGGTACTGCATGATCAGAAAAATAGGGGGGCGGGTTGGGAATTCTGTCCGGATTCCAGTCGTTGTTTCCTTCGGATGCCGGGCACTCGGAAGAGTGTCCGAGCCGCCACTAGGACCCGCAAGCCCACCATCGCAAGGGAGCACGCATGGCAACCCGTGCCGTCGCCCGTCGTCAGTCCGCCACCGGCGAGACCACCGACGCGGCACGCAGTGTTCGCGCCGTAGGCGGCGAAATCGCCGACCGCGACCTGGTCGGCATGTACCTCGACGAGATCGCGCGTACGCCGCTGCTCGACGCCGCCAAGGAAGTCGAGCTGTCCCAGATCATCGAGGCGGGTGTGTTCGCTCGGCAGATCCTCGACGACGAGGTCGATGCCCCCAAGGCGGACGCGACCCGCGAGGAGCTCGAGGCGCTGGTCGCCGAGGGGGAGCGGGCCAAGGACGTCTTCATCCGCTCCAACCTGAGGCTGGTCGTCGCCGTGGCCCGGCGGTATCCCCGTAGCGGCCTGCCCCTGCTCGACCTGATCCAGGAGGGCAACGCGGGCCTGGTGCGCGCGGTCGAGAAGTTCGACTACCGCAAGGGCTTCAAGTTCTCGACGTACGCCACGTGGTGGATCCGTCAGGCCATCACCCGCTCCATCGCCGACCAGTCGCGCACGATCCGCCTCCCCGTGCACCTGGTCGAGGAGCTGGGCCGGATCCGTCGCGTGCAGCGCGAGTTCAACCGCAAGAACGGGCGCGAGCCCGAGCACGCGGAGATCGCCGCCGAGCTGGACTCGACCCCGGAGCGTGTGACGGACGTCCTGGACTGGGCCCGCGACCCGGTCTCGCTGAACATGTCGGTGGACGACGACGGTGACACCCAGTTCGGTGACCTCCTCGAGGACACCTCCGCGGTCTCGCCCGAGCAGTCCGTCCTCACCCTGCTGCGCAGCGAGGAGCTCGACGACCTGATCGGCCGCCTCGACCAGCGCACGGCCTCGATCATCAAGATGAGGTACGGCATCGACGACGGCCGGGAGCGCACGCTCACGGAGGTCGGCAAGGAGCACGGGCTCACCCGTGAGCGCATCCGCCAGATCGAGAAGCACGCGCTGCTGGAGCTGAAGAAGCTGGCCCGCGACACCGGTTTTGACGCGGCGGCTTAAGAATGTCCGCGGTTCGTGCGGTTTGCGTGGTTCATGTGGTTGGTGTGCCACGTATGGTTCGTACGGGTTCGACGGATCTGACGGATCTGATGGCCCGAGGTCGGCCATAAGTCGACCGGACATGGCCATGTAACGCCGCTTAACTCGCTGGGCTCTGGGCACAAGACTTCAGGGCCCAGGGTTCAGGGTCCCGGGGCGCAGCCCCAAGACCCCCCAGAACCGAGTCCCGACGCACTCCCCCCCCCCGCGCCGGGACTCTCCAGAGCCGAGCTTCGGCGCCTTCCCCCCCTGGCGCCGGGGCTCGGCTCCTTTTGTGCAGGGTTTTTGTGCAGGGTCCGGCGGGGTCGGTCGGGCTCGTGCTGGGATGGGGCGGGGTTTGTTCGCGGGTGGTTCGGGCCTCGCTCCGGGGAAGCGGTGGTTTTCGGGCAGGCCGACGGGCCACCCCGTACCTGAACCCCGGGGTGACCCGGATGGCAGATTGTGCCACAGGGGCATAACCTGCCGTCCGTGACCGGTACCGACCGTGCGGCCGCCGCTCCCGGGCTCTCGCTCATGGAGCGACGCAAGGCCGCCACCCGGATGGAGATCGCGCGGGCCGCCGCCGGACTCTTCATGAGGCACGGTCTGCGCGCCACCCGAGCCGAGGACATCGCCCGCGCCGCCGGTGTCGCGCCACGCACCTTCTACCGCTACTTCGCCGGCAAGGAGGAGTGCCTCGCCCCGCTCTTCTCCGCGGGCGTCGAGAAGTGGGCCGAGGCCGTACGCGACGCCCCGGCCGACCTGTCCGTGCCGGAGGCGCTTCGCCACGCCGTCGTCCAGACCCTCACCCCGGGCGTCGGGGTGCGTCCGGAGTCCATGGACTGGGTCCGCGCTCTGCTCCGGTTGGCCGAGGGGAGCCCTGCGCTGCTGAGGGTGTGGGGCGAGGCGTGCCAGGGGGCGGAGCGGACGCTGGCGCGGGTACTGGAGGCGAGGGCCTCCGTGGCGGGCGGCGGGGCGGAGTTCCGGCTCGGCGCCGCCGTGGCCGGTGCGGCGGTTCGCGTGGCGGTGGAGGCCTGGGCCGCCGGTGACGAGCCGGCCGACGGTCCGGCCGGACCGGTCGCGCTCGCGGTACGTCATCTGGAAGCGCTGCGTGACTTCCCCTGGGGCGCCGCGTGACTTCCTCCGAGGAGCCGTGTGAGCGCGCCCTCTGAGGAGCCGTGTGAGCGCGCCGCGGACCGGTCAGGCCCGCGCGGGGCTCACCCGGCCCTGACGCCGCGCCCTTCCCGGCGACCGTCTCCGGCCCCGCCCTCCGACCCGTCTCTCGACCCGCCTTCCGATCCGTCTCCCGCCCCGCCCTCGGACCCGTCTCCCGAGCCGCCCGCCGCCCGAGTCAGGCGCCCGCCCAACTCCCGTACGCACTCCACCAGTTCCGCCGGCCGTCGCACCGCGAACTCGCAGTCGACCATCGCGAGCCGTACCGCCAGCCACTCCACGGGGTCCCCGGCGGAGGAACGCAGCAGACAGTTGCGCTCGTCGATCGGCTCGGGCGCGCCGAACCACTTGGGCAGGCGGGCCGCGACGAACGCGGCGGGCGCGGCGAAGGCGACCTCGAAGTCGTACGTCTCCTGGCGTCCGTACATCGACTGCCGCAGGTATTCGGCCGCGTTCCCCGTCGGCAGCTCGCGTGGCGTGAAACGGACGCCGGTCGCGAAGGGCTCGGCGATCCGGTCGACGCGGAAGGTGCGCCAGTCGTCGCGGTCGAGGTCGTAGGCGACGAGGTACCAGCGACGGCCGGTGGAGACGAGGCGGTAGGGCTCGGCCAGGCGTCGTGAGGGGGTGTCGTCCCCCGAGCGGTAGGCGAACCGCAGCCGTTCCCGCCCGGTCACCGACGCGGCGATCACGGTCAGCGTCTCGGGCGCGATGCTCGCCCCGTCCCCGCTGGTCAGTGGGGTGGTCGCGGCCTGGAGCGTGGACACACGGTGGCGCAGCCGGGACGGCAGCACCTGCTCCAGTTTGGCGAGGGCCCGCACCGAGGCCTCGTCGACGCCCTCGACCGCGTGCCCGGCGCCGGCCCGCAGCCCCACCGCGATCGCCACCGCCTCCTCGTCGTCGAGCACGAGCGGCGGCATCGCCTTGCCCGCCACCAGCCGGTACCCGCCGTCGGCCCCCTTCGTCGCCTGCACGGGATAGCCCAGCTCCCGGAGCCGGTCGATGTCGCGGCGGACGGTACGCCGGGACACGCCCAGCCGCTCGGAGAGTTCGCCGCCGGGCCATTCGCGGGGCGTCTGGAGGAGGGAGAGCAACTGGAGGAGCCGGGCCGGGGTGTCCGTCGTCATGTTTCCAGGGTGCCGCACATCTAGGACGTGATCTGACCTAATAGGGGTCTACCTTCAAGCCATGACCTCCACCGAGACCACTCTCAGCAGTCCGGCCGAGCCGCCGCAGGGCCCGGCAGTCGTGGCCGACCGACGGCGCTGGTTCGCGCTCGCCATCGTGATGACCGCGGCCTTCATGGACCTGGTCGACGTCACGATCGTCAACATCGCGATTCCCTCGATCCAGCGGGACGAGGGCGCGTCCTTCAGCCAGATCCAGTGGATCACCGCCGGCTACGCGCTCGCCTTCGCCGCCGGGCTCATCACCGGTGGACGGCTCGGCGACATCCACGGCCGCAAGCGGCTCTTCCTGGTCGGCATAGGCGGCTTCACGATCGCCTCCGCGCTGTGCGGATTCGCCGCGAACCCGGAGATGCTCGTCGCCTCGCGCATCCTGCAGGGCGGGATGGCCGCGCTGATGGTGCCCCAGGTGCTGTCGATCGTGCACGCGACCTTCCCGGCGCACGAGCGGGGCAAGGTCTTCGGCCTCTTCGGAGCGATCGTCGGCCTGGGCGCGGTGTCCGGCCCGCTGCTCGGCGCGCTGCTCACCGAGTGGAACCTCTTCGGTCTCGAATGGCGGCCGATCTTCCTCATCAACCTGCCGGTGGGCATCGCCGCGCTGATCCTGGGACGACGCTTCATCAGCGAGTCCAAGGCCCCGAAGGCCCTCAAGCTCGACCTCGTCGGCGTGGCCCTCGTGACGCTGGGCCTGCTGATGCTGCTCTACCCGCTGACGCGCGGGCGTGAGCTGGGCTGGCCGCTGTGGGGGTACGTGTCGATGGGCGGCGCCCTCCTCGTCTTCGCGGCGCTGGTGGCCTACGAGCGGCGGAAGGCGGCGCGCGACGGTTCGCCGCTGATCGAGCTGTCGCTGTTCAAGGTGAAGAGCTTCGCCGCGGGCATCGCCGTCCAGACCGTCTTCGGGGTCGGCCTCGGCATCTTCTTCCTCGTCTGGACGCTGTACATGCAGGTCGGCCTGGGCTGGAGGCCGCTGCGGGCGGGTCTGACCGGGGTCCCGTTCTCGATCGCGGTCTCGGCCGCGGCGGGCATGTCGGTGCAGCTGCTCGTCCCGCGCTTCGGGCGCAAGGTGCTCCAGGCCGGCGCGCTGATCATGGCGGCTGGAGTGCTGCTCTACATCTGGGAGTCCGAGCGGTACGGCCTGTCCATCGCCCCCTGGCAGATGGCGCTTCCGCTGGTCGTCATGGGCGCGGGCATGGGCTTCATCGTGGCCCCGCTGACCGACGCGGTGCTGTCGGAGGTCCCGCGCGAGCACTCCGGTTCGGCGTCCGGCCTCATCAACACCGTGCAGCAGATGGGCAACGCGCTCGGACTCGGCCTGGTGTCCGTGGTCTTCTTCGGTCAGATCGGAGACCGCCTGACCTCCGCCCAGGTGGGCCCGGCCTTCGTCAACGGCTTCCAGCACGCGCTGGGCTGGGTCGTGGCGGTGATGGTCGCGATCTTCCTGCTGATGTTCGCGCTGCCGAAGCGGCCGGCGCAGCATGTCGAGGGGGCGGAGGACACCGCGGTCGGCGAGCAGGAGAGCGCGAACCCGGCGGCGGGCGCCCCGGTGTCCGGCAGTGAGCCGGCGTTGACGGGCTGAGGTTCTGGTGCCGACGTCCTGGTCATGATGTTTTGGTTGTGTGCCCGCCCTCCGCCGCCGGGGGCGGGCACACCGCGCTGTGGCAGTGATTCAGCGTTTCTTGAGAGCACACGTTGATATACGGTGACGCCATGTCATCGAGGGAACACGTCACCTCCCGTGAAGCGGCGGTGTCCGGGGCGCCGCAATCCTGGCTTCCCACGTTGTCGGCACTGTCGCTCGAGGAGGTCGCCGCCCTTGATGACGCGGTTCTACGGCCGTCGATCGAGCGCCTGAGGCTTCGGGTCGGTCGCCCTCTCTCCACCATCGCGGGCAGCGACGGCAGTTAGGGCCCCGTCGCGATCTGCCACGGAGTGCCCCCGTCACGGCCCTGTGAACAAGGAATCGTCGTGCCGATGCGCCGTCACCACCTTTCCGAACCCGTCCTGGACGCGCTGAACTCCGTCACAGAGGACGAGGAAGCCGTCGGGTTCCTGCTCGACGCGGAGTCGAGCCGACGCCTGTTGCTGTTGCGTGCGATCCGCGACGCGGCAGTGGACGCCGACGACGTACGGCGGGCCTGGCCGCTGCTCGAAGCCGCCGAACGGGCGGACCCGGCGGTCTTCCGTACGGTGCTCCTCGACCCGCAGGTCGGTGTGTGGGCGGCGAGCCTGCTGCGCAGACTGTCCCGCCCGGATCCGGCGGCGACCGCGGATGAGCCTCCGCTGCGCGTGGAACTGGGGTTCCTCGGGCAGTTGGCGGCGGCCGTGTTCATCGCCGCCGGCGTCGACTTCCGCGCGCGCGTGCCGGTGCGGGACGGCCGGGTGTTCCTGCCGGGCCTCGGCCGGGCGACCGTCGGTGGCGAGCCCTGGGGCACCGCCGAGGTGTGGGGGCAGGATGGCACGATCCGGGTCGCCGCGGCCGACGTCACCGTGACGTTGCCGGACGACACGGAGAACGACGTCCCGGGGTGGGAGGGGCAGCGGCGGCTGCGCGCGGAGCACGCGGGCATGCGCCTGACCCTCACCCTCGACGACCTGGGACCCTACGCACCGGTGCCGGCGCTGGCGGTGCCGGGACGGCTCTCCTCCGCGCAGTTCGCTTCTTGGCAGAACTGGTTCGCCCGCATGTGGCCGGTACTGGTGAACGATCACGTGGTCAGCGCCCGGGCCCTGACCACGGGGTTGCGCTCCGTCGTTCCGCTGCCGCGGGGCGAGCGGCTGCGTGCGCGGGCGGCCTCGTCGAGCGACGCGTTCGGGTGCCTGTTGCTCTCCCAGCCCGACGAGGACGAGGATGTCCTCCCGGCGCAGCTGGGCGTCGCCGTCGTACATGAGTTCCGGCACACCCTGCTCAACGGCCTCATCTTCCTCATGCCCCTGTTCGAGGACTGTGACGAGCTGTTCTACGCCCCCTGGCGAGACGATCCGCGCCCTCTCGGCGGGCTTGTGCATGGGGCTTATGCCTTCTCCGGGGTCGCGCACTACTGGCGCACACGAGGTGCGGCGGGGCTCGCGGGCTTCGAGTACGCGCTGTGGCGCAGCGCCGTGCGTGGGGTGCTCGGGACCCTGCGCGAGCACCCCACGCTCACCCCACTGGGGCACGCGCTGGTCGACAGCCTGGACGAGCAGACCACCGGCTGGCACGCGGAGCCGGTGGGAGTCCGCGAACAGCGCCTCGCGCACCTCGCGACGGTCCACCACCGTGCGACCTGGCGCGCACACCATCTTCAGGTGCCCACGGCGCATGCGGAGGAGCTGGCGGAGGCCTGGTCCGCGGGGCGGCCCGGGCACGCCGTCACGCGGCACGCCGAGCCCGCGCTGCGGGCCGATCCGGGGGCCTGCCGACTGGACACGCTCGCGTTGCTGGCGCGCCTCAGCCTTGTCGCTCCCGGTGAGTTCGACGCCCTGCGTGCGGCGGAGGACCCCGCGAGGACGGTGCCGGGTGTCGTCCCCGCCGATCTGGCGCTGGTGGACGGCGACGCCACGATGGCGGTCAAGCTGTACGGCGAGGAGCTCAGCGGTCCGGGCGCCAGGCCCGCCGCCTGGGCCGGTCTGGGCCTGGCGCTGACCGAGTGCGGCGAGCGAGCCGCCGGGAACGCCCTGACCGAACGCCCCGAACTGGCCCTGGCCATCGGCCATGTGCTGCCCACCTCGCCGGATCCGGTGCTCCTGGCCCACTGGCTCGCGCCGTAGCGACGTCGGCACCGGCCGGGCCGGCGGCCGTGCTCGACGATCGCGGCGCGGGGTCCGTCACAGCGGCATCGGGTCGATGTCGCAGTCCGCTCGGTGGTCCCGGTCGAAGGCCTGGGCGACCGCCGGGTGGCCGCTGCCCAG
Organism: Streptomyces diastatochromogenes; assembly: GCA_001550305.1. Classification (GTDB taxonomy): domain Bacteria; phylum Actinomycetota; class Actinomycetes; order Streptomycetales; family Streptomycetaceae; genus Streptomyces; species Streptomyces mirabilis_D. The sequence goes on along the minus strand of LRTP01000767.1, from coordinate 14,979 downwards.
GGTGCGCAGCAGACGGTTGTGGGTGTCGCCGTGCAGTGCCTCCGCCTCCTCGACGCGTCCCACGGCCCGCAGGTCCATCGCGAGGTTCGCGGCACAGGCCAGGGTGGAGGGGTGGTCGGCGTCGAAGACCTCCCGCGACCTGCCCACCGTTTCGGTGTCGAGGTCCAGTGCGCCGGCCGGGTCGCCGAGTGCGTAGCGGTCGCTCGCGAGATTGGTGCGGCACACCAGCGTCGAGGGGTGCGTCGCGCCCAGCATCTCCGTGAGCTGTTCCAGCGCCACGGCGTCTATGTACTGTGCGGCCGCCGCGTCGCCCAGCAGCCGGTAGGTGATCGCGAGATTCACGGCGGCGGACAGGGCATGCGGATGGTGCCTGCCGTAGGTGTCCTCGTAGCGACGGCAGATCTCGGTGCCCAGGCGCAGCGCCTCGTCCAGGTTTCCCCGGTGCCGCAGGTGGATGGTCAGCTCGAGCGTGGCGGCCATGGATTCGGGGTTGTGATCGCCGTACCGGCGTACGAGCTCGGAGTGGATGTGTTCCGCCGTCGCTCCCGCCTCCTCGTGCTCGCCGGCCTTGCGCAGGGCGACGGCGAGGAGGCGGACACAGGACAGGGTGAACGGATTGCTGTCGCCGAGCAGGGTGGTGGCCTGCTCCGTGATCTCGCGGTGGTAGGTCAACGCCGTGTCGTAGTCGCCGAGTTCACGCAGGTCGACGATCATCCCGAGCCAGGTGCGCAAGGAGTCGATGTGATCCTGGCCGAAGGCCTGAATGCGGTTGTGCCGGGTCTGCTTGTCCAGTTCGTAGGCGCGCCCGAACTGGCCCACCAGGCGCAGGCTCACGCCCAGGTTGTGCGCGGCCCGCAGGGTCTCCGGGTCGTCCGGACCGATGAGTTGCACGTACTGCTGGTGCACGGAGTCGGAGAGCTGGAGGGCCTCGGCGAACGCGCCGCGCACGCGGTGGTCTATGGCGACGTTGCCCAGCGCGTCGAAGGTGTCCTGGTGGTGGGGGCCCAGCGACCTGAGATAGGCCTCCAGGGTCGTCGCGTTCAGCTCGGCGGCCTCCTTGTAACGGCCCATGCTGAACTGGAGGAATCCGAGCCAGCGGGCGATCTGCAGGGTCTGGCTGTGTTCCTCGCCCAGTCGGCGGGACCAGTTCTCGTACGCGGACCGGGCGAGTTCCAGGCAGGACTCGTAGTCGCCCCAGCGAAGGAGGTACTTGACCTCGTTCACCACCAGCCTGCGCACCCAGGTCTCGTCGGACTGCACCGCGCCGGAGACCACCACGTGGGGATAGAGCGCGCCGTACCGATCCCAGCGCAGCGCGTTGCTGGGGTCGTTGGGGTCGCTCGCCACCAGCAGCATGTGCGCCCCGTGCCGCATGGTGGACCGGTCCGCCTCCGTCATCCGGAACTGCAGCGCCGCCTGCACCAGCCGGTGCATCTGGAGGGAGTTGGTGCGGTGGTCGAAGCGGGCCAGGGAGTAGCGGCCGATGTCGCGGATGGCCTGCCCGAGCCGGATCGGATCCTCCAGGGCGGCGTCCAGCTCGGGGGTGATGGGACTGGGCGGCATCCGCATGAACATGGTCCGCGCGATGGGTTCGGGCGCGTAGAAGGAGCACACCTGAAGCAGCTGGTACGCGGCCGGGCTCTTGGCCTCCAGCCGGTCCAGGGAGATGTTCCAGGCCGCTATCACCGGATGCTGGTTGCCGAGCGGCGCGGTGCCGCGCAGCAGGTCCACGCGCTTCTCGTCGAGCAGCCGCAGGTACTCGTCCACGGGCATGCCCGTCTCCGCGTGCCAGGCGGCGGCCTGCTCGATGGCGAGCGGCAGGTCACCGAGTGCCTCCGCGAGCCGGTCGGCCTCCGCGTCGCTGATCTCCGGGCCGCGTATGCGCAGCAGCTGTTTGCTCTCCTCCCGCATGAAGACGTCGACCTCCAGCGGCCGTGCGACGGAGGCCCATTGGGGATTGCGCGAGGTGACGAGGATGTTGCCCGGTCCTCCGGCCGGGAAGAACTGCCGTACGGATTCCGGGCTTTCGGCGTTGTCGAAGACCAGGATCCAGTTGGCGTAGGGCACGCCGATGCGCAGCGCCTCCAAGACCGAGGCGACGGTCGAGGAGACGTCGGACCCGGTCGGCAGGCCCAGGCGCGGTGCCAGTTCCACCAGGGACAGGGAGATCTGTGCGGTGCGCTCCGCGGAGATCCACCAGACCACGTCGTACTCCGCCATACGACGGTAGAGGTACTCGACGGCCAGCAGGCTCTTGCCGACGCCGCCCATGCCGTGCAGCGTGTGGGGCAGCACGGCGGTCGCCTTCTCCCGCAGCAGCCGCTGGTGCAGCTTGTCGAGGAGTTCCTCGCGGCCCGTGAAGTTCGGATTCCTGGGCGGGATGTTTCCCCAGATCGTGGGCGTGCTCCTGGTACGTCCGTTGCCCGCCGTGCTCGCCGGGGCCTGCTGCGGCATCACCGGCCTCCTCTTCCCCTGATCGGTCCGACGGTCGGCGTCGCCCGGAGGCCGGACGACGGCATCGCTGGGTGCTGTGGGTGTTGCGGGTGCTATGGGTGTTGCGGGTGTGGTGGCGGTGCCGTGGTGCTGTGCGTGCTGCGGGCGGGTCCGATCGGCCGGGGCGGCCGCGAGGGCCTCGTCGACCTCCCGCGCCGGCTTCAGGAACGGCCCGGACAGGGCGTGGAGCACAGCGCTCTCCGCCATGAGCCACGGCCCGGACTCCGCGTCGGCCGGCGGGAGTCGGTGCACGGCGGCCCCGCGCAGCAACCGGGGCAGTCGCCACAAGTGTTCCCCGCCGGATCCCCGGCGATCCCCGATCAACTCGACTACCCGCACCACATCGGTACGCCGTCCGGTGGCCAGCAACTCCTCGCGGATCCCGGGGGCGAACGCGAACGTGGTGTGCCCGCCGTCGGCCGGCCGGACCAGGCCGTGCACCAGCAGGTGTGCGACGTCGGTGAGGGAGGCGCCGGGCAGGAGCGCGCCCCGCACCTCCTCGATCAGCCCGGCGTCGAGGGGTATCGCGGACAGCATGGTGGCGAGCGTGAACACGCTCCGGGGCACGGACGACTGGAAACGCGCCACCCGAGCCGCCGGGGTGGGGTCGGGCTCCGCCTCCGGAGCGGCGGGTACGCGCGCGCGGGGGAACATCACCGTCATCGGCAGCCACGACGGCGGGCCCCCGCCCAGCAGACCGGACCAGGCGTCCAGCCAGCGGGGAGCGAGTTCGAGCACGGGAACCGCCACGTCGGGACGGTGGGCAGGCGGCAGGCCGTGGAGATCGGGGCCCAGGCCGCGGGGCCGCCACCGCATCCGGTGGTTGGCCGCGCCCGGGGCGGGCGAGCGCAGCAGCACCTGCCAGCCGCGCAGCCCCGTCGTGTGCCACACCGGGTGCGGCAGCAGGTGGATCAGCGCGAGCGGTCCGGACTGGCCCCAGCGGCGCAGCAGCGGTTCCACCTCGTGGGTGCGCCAGCGCGGGCCCGCGCCGTCGGTGAGGAGCAGGGTCAGCCGGGTGCCCGTACGGTGACGCGGCAGGGTCGCAGGGTCGGCACTGTGCCCGTACGGCAGCCTGTGCGTGGTGATCCGCCCGAAGGCCCCGCACCGATGCAGCGCCGTGGCGAACTCGTGGACCGTCCGGTGCCAGATCCCCATCGTCGGCCCCGCGTCGGCCACCACCGCCACGTCCCGGACAGCGGTGCGGCCGACCGTGGTGCCGAGCGCGGTGCCGATGTGTCGCAGGGACTCCGGGAGCCCCGGCGGGAGCGCCGCGGGAAACGGGCCGGGGCCCGTCATGGCTCCTCCGGCGCGGTCCACTGCCAGAGGGTGTCGACGGCCTCCTGCCAGTTGCCGCCCTCCGCCACCGCCTGGAGGACACCGTCGGCGGCCAGGCGGAGTGCGTCCAGGAACCGTTCCAGCACCGGTCCCTCGGTGGCGGTGGCCCGTTCGACGAAGGCGTCCACGGCGTCCGGCGCCGGGCCGGGCCGGCCGGGCTCCGCAGGGAACCGGTTCGCGGCGATGGCGCGCAGCAGGTCCGGGCCGGGCCGCTGGGTCCGCAGGGTCACACAGCGGCGTACGAGATCCGATGGCAGATCCCGCTCACCCATGGTGGTGATGACCACCACGGGGAAGGCTCGGCAGCGCACCGCTCCGCCCGGCAGGGAGAATCCTCCGGCCGTCAGTACCGTGCACAGGTCCTCGGGCAGACTGATCTCGGCCCGGTCCAGCCGGTCGATCAGCAGCACACGGGGCCTGCCGTACGGCAGGAAGGCGGTACCCAGGGGCCCGAGCCGGATCCCACCGTCGTGCCCGCCCTCGTCACGACCCTCGTGCGGTCCCTCGTACGTGGCGTCATGCGGGCCGTCGTACGTGCCGTCGTACAGGCCCTCCCGAAGTGTGCTCAGGGAAGTGATCTGCCAGCGCAGGACCGGGCCGAGGCCGAGCTCCCTGCTGATGCGGTAGGCGAGGGACGACTTGCCGGTGCCGGGTTCGCCCGTGACGAGCAGGGGGCGGCGCAGGTGCAGCGCCACGTTCACCCGGGCCACCTCGTCAGGCGGAGCCGGCAGCGGCTGTGTGATGGTGCCCAGCACCGCGGGGGCGCACGGGTCCTCGACGGGTGGTGGGGACAGCTCGGGGCCGCCGCCGAAGCTGCGCCAGGCCGGTGCCTCAGGCCACTCCTCCGGTGTCGCACCGGGCAGTCCCGTGCCTCGGTACAGTCCCCACGACTGGCTGTTCGGCGGCATGAACGGCGTCCCTCCGTACGACGACTGCGGTTGCGATGCCCGGACCGGTGGCGCCGGTCCGCACTGCTGGTCCGTGGTCATGGATCCGCACTGCTGGTCCGTGGTCATGGACCCGCACTGCTTGTCCGTGGTCATGGACCCGCACTGCTTGTCCGTGGTCACGTGGTCCGTGGTCACGGTGGCTCGGGGCGCACGGGTTTGCGGTCGGGGTCGTCCCACAGGACCGCGAGGTGGCGGCCGATGTGTGCGGCGTCCTCGTCGTCGGCGGCGTCGATCGCCGCACGGCGCCGGTAGGCGGCCACCTTGGCGGGAAACCGCGACAGGCCCTCGGTGAGGAGCCCGTCGAGGACACCCCGGAACTCCTTGGTGGAGCGGCCCGCGCGGTGCCAGATCACCACGGGCAGCCCGCTGCGCAGGGCCGCGTGCAGCTCCCGGCGGCCGTTGCCGTGGTCGGGCAGCGGCGGCTCGCTCAGCACCAGGGCCACGCAGTGCTCGTTGTCCCCGAGGCGGGCCTCCAGGCCGCGCAGATGGTTGCCGTTCTGGTGTGCGACGTTGACGTACACCGACTTCGACGGGTGTTCGTCGCGCGCCAGCTGCTGCCAGCGGGTGCGCCAGAACCGGTACCAGTCCCGGTTCTGCAGCCGGTCCAGGCTGCGCACGACCACCGGGTAGTCCACCGCGAGCGGCACGTTCGGTACTTCGGTGGTGTCCCGGGGCCACCAGTCGACGGGCAGGTTGAGCAGTTCGAAGGGGAGCACGAACTCCAGCCACACATGGGCGAGCCGGTCGCCGCCACCCCCTTCGACCGCTTTGATGATGCGGGTCACGGCGTGCTGCAGCCCGTCGGTCGGCACCCGCTGCATCGGATCGCCGTGCTGCCAGTTCGGGCCGCCCGCGTCGGACATGAGGGAGTGCGAGACCGTGTAGCGCCCGTTCTCCAGCGGGTCCGGGGCGATGTGGATCGCCAGGTACTCCTGGCCCGGCCTGACCGCCGGCGGTGGCGCCGGAGTCCGGGCGCGGTCGAGGTCGAGCAGCTCGGCCAGGCCGCAGCTCAGGGCCCACTGCCGGTTGCGTGCGAGCAGCTCGACCGCGATGGGGTGGCCCATCGCGTCGGCGGTGCGGTCGAGGTAGACCATCCACGGTGGCAGCCCGCCCCGTGGAGCTCCCTGCCCGGCCATGTGCAGGAAGTCGTGCCAGCAGGTGTCGGCGTGCGGCGGCGGTGCGGAGACCCTGGCCTCGGTGGCCGTCCGGACGAGGGCCGTCCGCATGGCGTACGACATGGCCAGCGTGGTCAGGGTGGCTCCGAGGAACTGCCAGGAGCCGGTGACCTCCGGCAGGCCGTCGAGCGAGTCCACGGCCGTCCATTCGTCGGCGAGCCGTTGCACGACGGGTCCCTGCGGGCAGCCCGGCTCCAGCATCGGCAGTTTCCGCGCGAGCACCGACAGTCCGTCCTGGTGACGGGTGCAGAAACGGAACAGTTCCAGCAGCTGCAGCGGCACGGTGGACTGTTCCCGCAGGTCGGCCCGGTGCCCCAGCGCCTCGCCCACCAGATCGGTCAGCAGGGCGCGCGCGTAGCGGTCGTGGAGCGCGGGGACCGCGAGCAGTGCGTCGAGGGTCTCCTCGCCGATCCGCTCCCGTATCCGTAACGCCGGGTTGTGGCGGCCCGCGCCGCCCTGTCCCGTCAACGTCGGCCCGCCGGGTCGGGGAAGCGCGGAGGTGCGGCGTGCCTGGTGGGGGCGGTGCGGGTGACGCCGACGGCGTCGAGCAGCCGGGTGCGGGCCGCGTCCTCGCCGAGGCCCGTGAGGTCGGTGTACGCGACCGTGGACAGCGGCCATGGGGGCCGGCACGGCTCCACCATGACCGGCACCAGCAACTCGGCGATGCCCTCCGGGTTCCGACGGTGCACGGCCTGCCAGGCCTGCTGGACGGGGGCGGAGCCGACGTAGGCCGGGGACAGGACGGCGAGGACGCGTTCGCGCTGCTCCGGACCTTTCTGTTCCAGGCCTCTCTGCTCCGGACCTCGCTGTTCCAGACCGCTCAGCGGTCCGTCGAGGAGGTCGAGGCGTAAGCCGACGCCCGCGTCCTCCAGGTGCCAGGCGATCCAGGACGCCCATGCGAGGTCGGCGACGGCGCAGGAGAGGAACAGGTGAACCAGGTGAACAGGGCGGTCGGTGTGCGAGGGGTCACGCGGTGGTGCGGCCCCTACGACGTTCTCCCGTACGGCGTGTTCCGGTACGGCGTGTTCTCGTACGACGTGCTCCCGCACCAGCTCACTGACGGCGTCGGCCGTCCGGCTGTGGCCCTCCAGCAGTGACACCGCGTCGGCCAGCGCGGACAGTCCGTGGTTCGCCGCGATCTCCTCGCGGACGCAGAACCGCACGAGTTCGAGCAGCTGCAACTGCGTGGTCGCCTGTTCCCGCAGGACCACCGGCCGCCCCAGCCGGTCGCCGATCAGCTCGGCCAGCATCGCGCGGGCACCGCGGTCGCCCAGGACCGGGGAATCGCACAGCGCCTGGACCACGGCCTGCTGCCAGTCATGGTCCGGGCGGGCGCGGAGACCGTCCCTGTCCACAACACCCCCCGAGAAGTTGTGTCCCACAGTCCAGGATACGGACGCGATGACACGGCGTCAGGGCTTCTGCGAGGCCGGAACGCGCGGGGCGCAGGGACGCACCTCGATGCCCGTTTGTGTCCACCTGACACCCGAACCTGTTTACTTTCCGGAAATCCGGGCGTAGCCTCCGAGCGAAACCACAAGTTCGGGCATCGGCCGCACAGGTAATCGGAGGCGAACGGACATGTACGCACCGGAGCGACAGCAGGAGATCCTCCGGCTTGCCCGTGACGGCGGTCGGGTGGACGTGCTCTCGCTGGCCGAGGAGTTCCAGGTCACCGCGGAGACCATCCGCCGCGATCTGAAGACCCTCGACCGTGCGGGACTCCTGCGGCGGGTGCACGGCGGTGCCATACCGGCCGGGCGGCTGGACTTCGAGCCCGACCTCGCCGAGCGCGAGTCCACCGCGGCCGACGAGAAGGACCGCATCGCACAGGCCGCCGTCGCCGAGCTGCCGGACCAGGGCACGATGATCCTCGACGCGGGCAGCACGGTCGCCCGGCTCGCCGGGGACCTACCGCTGGAGGCGACGCTCACCGTCGTCACGCACAGCCTGCCGATCGCGGCCCGCCTCGCGGACCACCCCGGCATCCAGCTCCACCTGGTCGGAGGGCGCGTCCGGCACCGTACGCGCGCCGCCGTGGACGCCTGGGCGCTGCGCGCGTACGCCGAGATCCGCGCCGACGTCCTGTTCGTCGCGGCCAACGGCTTCTCCGCCGAGCACGGACTGACCACCCCCGACCTGGCCGAGGCCGCCGTGAAGCGCGCGGCCATCCGCGCCGCGCGCCGCGTGGTGCTGCTCGCCGACTCCTCCAAGCACGGCCAGGAGCACTTCGCCCGCTTCGGCGACCTGAGCGACGTGGACCTGCTGATCACCGACAGCGGGCTGAGCCCAGAAGACGCCACCGACATCGAGCGCGGTGGCACGGAAGTAGTGCGCGCATGATCCTCACCGTCACCCCCAACCCCTCCCTCGACCGTACGTACGAGGTCCCGTCGCTCGACCGCGGCGAGGTCATCCGGGCCACCGGCGAACGCATGGACCCGGGCGGCAAGGGCGTGAACGTCTCGCGCGCGGTCGCGGCGGCGGGGCAGCGCACGATCGCCGTACTGCCGCTGGGCGGTGCGCCCGGCGCACTCGTCGCCGAGCTGCTCCACGCGCAGGGCATCGAGGTCGCGCCGGTCCCGGTCACCGGAGCCACCCGCTCGAACATCTCGGTCGCCGAACCGGACGGCACGCTCACGAAGATCAACGCCCCCGGCCCCGAACTCACGGCCGCCGAGGCGGAGCTGCTCCTGGAGACGGTGCGTCAGCAGTATCGTTCCGGCGACACCGACTGGATCACCTGCTGCGGCAGCCTGCCGCGCGGACTCGGTCCTTCCTGGTACGCCGACCTCGTCGCCCGCGCCCACGCGGCCGGCGCCCGGATCGCGCTGGACACCTCCGGCCCCGCGCTGCTCGCGGCGCTGCGCGAGCGGCCCGACGTGGTGAAGCCCAACGCCGAGGAGCTCGCCGAAGCCGTCGGGCGTCCTCTCGTCACCGTCGGTGACGCGGTCAAGGCCGCCGAGGAGCTGCGTGAGATGGGCGCCGACGCCGTGCTCGCGAGCCTCGGCGCGGACGGACAGCTGCTCGTGGACGGCGCGGGCGCCTGGTTCGGCAGCGCACGGGTGGATGCCGTACGCAGCAACGTGGGCGCCGGTGACTCCTCCCTCGCCGGATTCCTGATCGCCGGTGGCCGCGGCCCGGAGGCCCTCGCCTCCGCCGTCGCCCATGGCGCCGCGGCCGTACAACTGCCCGGCAGCGTGATGCCGGGCCCGGCCGACCTCGACCCCTCCGCCGTGACCGTCACGTCGGAGGTCCCCGTGGACCGCGTACTCACGGAGCCGGTGTCATGACGAATCCCCGTGTCATGACGACCGCCACTCCTGCGGCCCCACCCCCTGGACCGGCTCTGATGAGGCGGGGTTTCCCCGGCCCCGCCTCCGCCATCTCAGTCCCGGTCTCTCTTCCCCTGTACCCCGCCCTCCTTGAGTGCGGCACCCCCGTCCCCACCCCCGCCCACGACTTCCCCCGGGCGATACGCGTGCGAAGGAGCCCGCGATGAGCGAGATGATCACCGCGGACCTGGTCGATCTCGACCTGTCCGCCGAGACCAAAGAGGCGGCGGCACGCGCCCTCGCCGAGCGCATGGTGACCCTGGGGCGGGTGACCGACCTCGAAGGCTTCCTCGCCGACGTGGCCGCCCGCGAGGCCCAGATGCCCACCGGCCTCGACGGCGGGATCGGCATCCCGCACTGCCGGAGCGAACACGTCACCGAGCCGACGCTCGGCTTCGGGCGCAGCGCGGCCGGGATCGACTTCGGCGCGCCGGACGGCCCCGCCGACCTGATCTTCCTGATCGCCGCCCCGGCGGGCGCCGACGACGCGCATCTGACGATCCTGTCGTCGCTGGCCCGTCAGCTCATGAACGCCGAGTTCACGTCCGCGCTGCGGGCCGTGGACGACGCGGCGGCCGCGGCCGCGCTCATCCGCGGGGACGAGTCCCCGGCGGCCGCGGCCTCGACCGTGCCCGAGGGCACCGAGTCCGCCGACGGCTCCAAGAACTCCGTGGCGGTGTCGGCGGCGGCCTCCGCCGACACCGCCACGGGCACCACGACCGACACGACCGACACCACGAGCGACACCACCGCGGACGCCGGAGCCTCCGGTGAGCGTCCGTTCCGGATCGTCGCCGTCACCTCCTGCCCCACCGGCATCGCGCACACCTACATGGCGGCCGAGTCGCTGGAGAACGCGGGCCGCGAGGCGGGCGTCGAGGTCGTCGTCGAGACGCAGGGCTCGGCCGGCTTCACCCGGCTCGACCCGGCGGTCATCGCGGCCGCGGACGGTGTGATCTTCGCGCACGACGTGCCCGTACGGGACAAGGACCGGTTCGCCGGCAAGCCCACCGTCGACGTCGGTGTGAAGGCGGGCATCAACAAGCCCGCCGAGCTGATCACCGAGGTGCGTGGCAAGGCCGCGCGCGGCGAGGTCAGCGCGGGCTCCGCCCCCGGTACGCCGGTGGAGCGCTCCGGCGACTCCACCGAGGGATACGGCACCAAGCTCCGCAAGTGGCTGATGTCCGGCGTCAGTTACATGGTCCCGTTCGTCGCCGCGGGCGGTCTGCTGATCGCCCTCGGCTTCGCGATCGGCGGCTACACGGTCAACAAGGCACCGTCGGTCATGGACCACTTCGTGTGGACCCAGGCGGACAGCTGGGGCGCCCTGCTCTTCCAGATCGGCGTCGTCTCCTTCGGTTTCCTCGTCCCGGTCCTGGCCGGCTACATCGCCTACGGCATGGCGGACCGCCCGGGTCTCGTGCCCGGCTTCGTCGGCGGCGCGATCTCCCTCACCATCAACGCGGGCTTCCTCGGCGGTCTGGCCGCCGGTCTCATCGCCGGTGGTGTGGTGATCGGGATCCAGAAGGTGAAGATCCCGGCGGCGTTGCGCGGCGTCATGCCAGTGGTGGTGATTCCGCTGATCTCTGCGGCGATCGTCGGGTTCCTGATGTTCGTGGTCATCGGCAAGCCCATCGCCTCCGCGCAGAAGGGCATGACCGACTGGCTCAACGGCCTCACCGGCACCAACGCCGTCCTGCTCGGCGCGCTGCTCGGCCTGATGATGTGCTTCGACCTCGGCGGCCCGGTCAACAAGGTCGCGTACACGTTCGCCACCGCCGGTATCGCGGTCGCGAGCCCCAGTGACTCGGCGATGAAGATCATGGCGGCCGTGATGGCGGCGGGCATGGTTCCGCCGCTGGCCATGGCGCTCGCCACGACCGTGCGCGGCAGGCTCTTCACCCAGACCGAGCGGGAGAACGGCAAGGCGGCCTGGGTCCTGGGCGCCTCCTTCATCTCGGAGGGCGCGATCCCGTTCGCGGCGGCCGACCCGTTGCGCGTGATCCCCTCCGCCATGGTGGGCGGCGCGGTCACCGGCTCCCTGTCGATGGCCTTCGGCGCCACGCTGCGGGCCCCGCACGGCGGCATCTTCGTGGTCCCGCTGATCGGCAACCCGTTCCTCTACCTGATCGCCATCGCGGCCGGTGTCTGTGTCACCACCGCCCTGGTGGTCGTCCTGAAGGGCATGCGCAAGCAGGCCCCCGAGGGGACCGGCGCGGGGGTCGCCGACACCGCGATAGCGGCGAAGGTCGACTCCAAGGAGCCGGTCGCGGCCTGAACGGCCAACTACTCGCCCTTTTAGGGCATCTGCGAGATACGTCACGGTCCGGGGCCAAAGTCCCGGACCGTGGTGTCTACTGGAGGGCATGCCTGAGCATGTGTCGATCCTCCAGCTGATGGGCGTGGCCGTCCTCGCCCTCGCGACCGTCATCTGGGTCGTCGGCCTGTCCCGCCTGCTGCGCCGCGCGCGCACCGGGGCCGCCGTGCGCCACCATGGGCAGGTGCTCCGCGCCATACCGCATCAGCGCCGGTCCGGCCCCGCCGCGGAGACCGTGGAACTCACCCCCGAGGAACGCGCCGCGTTCGCGGGCCTGGTACGCCAGTTCAGCGACAGCCGCCCCTGACGAACGGGAGTTCCCCCGAGGAACGAGGGCTCGCCCCCCGACGAACGAGGGATCCCCCCGACGAAGGGGGTGTTCGGCTCACTACGCCAGGCTCTAGGCGAGCCGCGCCGCCCGGCGTTCCATGGCGGCCCGCGCCGCGTGCTCCGTCGGATAGACCTCGCACATGTGCCGGCCGTCCGGCGTCGCCGTGTGCTCGACCTCCCACAGGGAGATCTCCTGGCCGTCGCCGAGCAGGAACGCGTGCTCGTAGAGCGAGAAGCACAGCCCGACCTGGCCCGCCCGGCAGGGGCGCCCGAAGGCCTGGGTGATCTGGTGCGCGAACGCGGTGCGCAGCAGCAGCGTCGTGATGTCGGCCCCCGGCCGGTCCGCGTTCTCCGCCCGCCGCAGCAACCGCCGCGCGTGATCCGCCGAGTCGTCCGTCAGATAGACGTGCCGCGGCTCGGGGACCGGTGACGGATGGACCATCACGGGCAGTTCGAAGTCCGGCGCGTCCGGCGGCAGCGGCAGCCGGGCCGTGGCGGCGCGCAGCTCCTCCTCGTCGACATACACCTCGTGCTGCGGCTCACTCCCGGGCGCCGTGTTGTGCACGAGCTCCCACAGCGTGACCGCCGAGCCGTCGGCGAGCAGCCAGGTGTGCCGGTACGTCTCGCGGTGCAGCCCCGCGCTGTGGTGCGCGGAGTGCAGCGAACTGTCGTGCGCCAGCGCGCAGTCGAGCCGCCTTATCGTCTCGTCGGGCAGCTCGAAGGAGTTCAGGGCACGGCCGAGGAGTCGCTCGAGGTGCTCCTCCGGAGACTCGGGCGACTCGGGTGGTTCGTACGCTGCTGTCTCGTACGGAACGCTCAAGGCTTCTCCCGGCGTTGCTGCATGTCACCTTGTGGGTGCATACCGTAGCCCCTCGGTCGGACATCAATCCTGCGAACCGAGAAAACGTACGGACAGAAAACGAGCGGGCCGCGCGGCAAGTTCCCGCGCGGCCCGCCGTGACGTCAACGGCCCCAGGTCAGACCGTACTTCCCGCGGTCCACGCACTCCAGGACATGTTCCAGCCGTTCAGTCCGTTGTCCGGCGAGACGGTCTTGTCGGGCGAGTTCTTCACCACTACGACGTCCCCGACGAGAGAGTTGTCGTAGAACCACTTCGCGCTGGTGTCGCCCTGCGCGCCCTGTACATCGGCGAGACCGACACATCCGTGGCTGGTGCCCTGCTGTCCGAAGGGCGGGTTCCCGCGGTTGTACCAGTAGTTGCCGTGGATGAACGTCCCCGAAGACGTCAGTCGCATCGCGTGCGGCACGTCCGGGATGTCGTACTCGCCGCCGTAGCCCACCGTCGAGCCGTTCATCCGGGTCTGGACGAACTTCTCGGAGATCACCATCTGACCGTTGTACGTGGTGTGCTCCGGGCTGCCCGCCGAGATCGGCACCGTCTTGAGCGGCTTGCCGTCACGCACGACCGTCATGGTCTGCGTGTTGACGTCGACCGTGGAGACCTGGGAGCGGCCGACGGTGAAGGTGACCGTCTTCTTCTGCACCCCGAAGACACCGTTCGCGCCCTCGACGCCGTCCAGGTCGATCTTCATCGTGACCTTGGAACCGGCCTTCCAGTACGTCTCGGGCCGGAAGTCGAGCCGCTGCGAGCCGAACCAGTGCCCGGCCACCTGCTGCCCGCTGCTGGACGTGACCGTGATGTGCGACTGCACGGCCTTCTGGTTGCTGATCACCTTGTTGAAGTTGAACGACACCGGCATTCCGACGCCGACCGTGGTGCCGTTGTCGGGCGTGTACGTGCCGATGAAGCTGTTGCTCGAGGAGACCGTCGTGAAGATGGAGTTGGCGGCGGCCGTGCGTCCGTTCGCGTCCTTCGCGGTCGCCGAGATCTGGTACTTCGTCCCGCGCTCCAACTGCGCCGTCGGCTTCCAGCCGGTCCCGTCCGCGGTGATCGCCCCCGCCACCGCCGTCCCGGCCCCCGACACCGTCATCTTCACCTCGGTCAGCTTGCCGTCGCTGACCTTCACGCCGGTCTCGTTGATGGACGCGTCCGTCGCACCGTCCTTGGCCGAGATGACTATCTTCGCCGTGGACGTCTTGGCCGAGCTGCCGCTGTCCTTGCCGCCCTTGGCGTCGGCGCTGGCGTTGCCGCCGCAGCCGGTCAGGGCGAGGGCGCCGACCATCAGGGCGGCACAGGCCCCCAGTGCGCGCCGCGCTGTCATGTTCGGCGTTGTCACGGGCTACTCCAGTTTCTCGTGATGTGCGTGATCCGCTCCAGTGCGTGGATAGAGAGCGAGCGGTGCCGCGAAGGGTTCCCGCCGTCCCCGGCCCAACACCGTCGCGTGACAGAACCGGGACAATCACCCACCGGCCCACGACGAACTCCCCCTCCCTCTGGCGCGACTTGACGTCAGGGAGGGCAGCGGAACACCCGGAACCACGGACCAGGACCCGCCCTAGGCGCTCCCGTACAGCTCCCCGTACGACGGCCACACCCCGCCCGGTCCGTCCACCGGGTCGGCCGCTCGTACCGCGCGGACGATCGCCCGGGTCACCAGATCCGCGCCCGCCGCGAGGATCTCGTTGAGGGCCAGGGGGTGGTCGGGAGTGAGCGGGCGGGCGCCCGTGGCCAGGGCGAAGACCGTGTCGCCGTCGTTCAGGAGGTGGACCGGGCGGACGGCGCGGGCGATGCCGTCATGGGCCGTGCCGGCGAGCTTGTGGGCCTGGGCGCGGGTGAGGTCGGCGTCGGTGGCGACGACGGCGAGCGTGGTGTTCAGCGGGGGAGGCGCGTTCTTCGCGGCGGCTTCGGCGAGCCGTTGCCGCGCCGCCTCGTGGACCTCGGCGGAGGGATAGGCCGTACGACCGTCTCGCAGCAACTCCCCGTACAACACCCCCGTCTCCGGATCCACCGCCGAACCCGCCGCGTTGGCCACCACCAGCGCGGCCACCGTGATCCCCGAGTCGAGCACGGCGCTCGCCGTCCCGATCCCGCCCTTGATCCGCCCGACCGCCGCCCCCGTCCCGGCGCCCACGCACCCCTCCGGCACCGGCGCACCCGGCCCGCTCGCGTCGGCAGCCTGGAC
>LRTP01000766.1 GCA_001550305.1 Streptomyces diastatochromogenes | reverse complement strand
CGCCCACCCGGAAGGTGGTCAGCCACTTCAACAAGGCGACGAAGGGGCGGATCGTACGGAGTCTGCTGTCGGCGGCGCCCCGGTGCCAGGACCGCCGGGGTGACTCGCCCTCGCCGCGCAGGACCCGGGCGAGCAGGAGGTGGACGGCGCGCCGGTCCGTCACGGAGGCGGTCTCGTAGGCCGCTATCCGGGTCCACGGATCGCGGAAGACGATCCCGCCCGCCGTGGCGTGGGCGACTCCGGCCACCTCGGCGGTGACCAGGGGCCGGGTGTCGAGCCGGGTCGCGGTGACGGCCCGCAGGAAGGCGTGGGTGTCGACCGGGTACTGGTCGGCCGCCGCGAGGAGCAGGAGGCGCCGGGTGGTGTCGGGCAGGGCGCGGACCTCCTGGCGGTACGCGCGCAGGAGTACGGGAGGCTGTGCAGGCAGCGGGTCGAGGCCGGTCAGCTGACGTTCGGTCAGTGCGGAGGCGAGTTCCGCGGCGGCGCGGCGGTCGCCGTGCGCGGTGCGCAGGATCCGTACCCGTACGCCTTCGGGAAGCGAGGGACCGAGCTCGGGTTGTGCGGGGCCGCGTACGGGGTTCGCCGAAGTCACCACCCTAATGACGTTACTGGTGAGTTAACTGGCAAGTAAAGACCGGCGATTTCACCGATGCGGCGCGCGTAGACCCCGGCTGACACTCCAGGCACCCCACCCTTGTCTGGAGGCACCATGCAACGCCGCTCGCGTCGCATCGCCACGTCCTTCTCCGCCGTGGTCGCGGCGCTCCTCGTGTCACTCTCCCTGTCCGCCGTGCCCGCCCGGGCCGCGACCCACAACCCCGTCATCTTCGTGCACGGTCTCAGCAGTTCGGCGAGCAGTTGGGACGACTGGATCGCCGACTTCAAGGCCGACGGCTACAGCGGCTCCGAGCTGTTCGCGTGGTCGTACGACTGGGGCCAGTCGAACGTGACCACGGCCCAGCAGCTCTCCACCGAGGTCAAGACCGTCCTCGCGCAGACCGGCGCGTCGAAGGTGGACCTGGTCGTCCACTCCATGGGTGCGCTCAGTGCCCGCTACTACCTCAAGAACCTCGGCGGGACCTCGTACGTCGACGACTTCGTGTCCACCGCCGGGGTGAACCACGGAACCACGGTGGCGAGCTGGTGCACGTGGCTCTACACCTCGTGCGCCGAGATGTACACCGGCAGTTCGTTCCTGACCTCGCTGAACTCCGGTGACGAGACGCCGGGCAGCGTCTCGTACGCCAGCTACTGGTCGAACTGCGACGAGCTGATCAACCCGGACACCAGCGCGATCCTGAGCGGCGCCACCGATGTGGAGGTCGGCTGCATCTCGCACACCGACATGAACAACGACTACGGCGTCTACAAGCAGGTGCGCGACTTCGTCGCCTGACGCGTGGGCCGACCCGCGTATGACGTAGGTCGAGCGTCGTAGGGCGTGTGGTCGAGCGTCGTAGAGCGTGTGGCGGACGTCCTGGGGGGACAATCCCGGTAAGACCCCGTCCTCCCGGGAGGTCCGTCATGCCCTTCAGGTCAGCCGGCTCCGCCAAGCTGTCGCACGACGCCGTGCACCATCCGCTGTTCGCCCGCTACTACGCCCGTATCAGCGTGATGGCCGAGACCCGGATGGGCATGGGCGGGGTACGCGACCGGCTGCTCACCGGACTTTCGGGGCGGGTCATCGAGATCGGCGCGGGCAACGGGTTGAACTTCGCGCACTACCCGAGCGCGGTCTCCGAGGTGGTGGCGATCGAACCCGAGCGGCTGCTGCGGCAGTTGGCCGTGGAGGCCGCGCTGCGCTCCGCGGTGCCCGTGGACGTGGTGCCGGGCGCGGCGGAGGCGCTGCCGGTCAAGAGCGAGGCGTTCGACGGGGCGGTGATCTCGCTGGTGCTGTGCAGCGTGCGCGATGTGCCGCGGGCCCTCGGCGAGTTGCGGCGCGTGCTGCGGCCCGGTGGCACCGTGCGGTTCTTCGAACACGGCAAGGGCGGCGGGCGCGTGATGGCGTCCGCCCAGCGCGGGCTGGACCGGACGGTGTGGCCGCGGCTGAACGGCGGCTGCCATCTGGCCCGCGACCCGATCGCCGCGCTGCGCGAGGCCGGATTCGAACTGGGCCCGTACCGGCGGCTGTTGATGCCCGAGAAGGGACCGCGGCTGCCCACGTCGTACTGCGTGCTGGGCAGCGCGAGGCGCCCGCCGGTCAGGGAGTAGTCACAGACTCCACTGCCGCAGCTCCTGTGCGATCTCGTGCACGGTCGCGTCGCCGCCCTTCACCAGGCGGGCGAGTTCGCGCACCTGCTCGGGCGAGGTGACGACCTTGAGGCCGCTGGCGACGAGATAGGCGTACGCGACGGCCGAGGCGAACATCGCGTTGGACCGTTCGAGCGCCGGGACGTGCAGCAGCAGCTGGAGCAGCGCGGCGGCGCGGGCGTGCGGGCTGTCGTAGACGGGAATGCCGAATATCTCCGCCTCGTGCCGACTGACGGCGGCGACGAGGGCTCCCCAGTCGGTGACCTGGGGATCTCCGGGCGTCTTCTGTTCGGCGATCATGAGGAGCCAGGCGAGGTCGACTCTGAGACTGCTCAAGGGATCAACGACGACCTTCGCGCGAGCCGTCCCGGAACGCGTCCCGTGAGCCCTCCCGGTCCGCGCCGAACTCCTCGGCGAAGACGTTCGCGTACTGCTTCATGAAGTCGGAGGCGGCGTCGACGAAGGTGTGACCGACCTCCCCGGTGTCCTGTCTGACCAGTTCTTCGATGTAGCGGTTCACGCTCATGCCGCGCTCCAGGGCCCGCTCCCGGGCCGCCCTGGCCGTGCCCTCGTCCACCCGCACGTTCAGCTGAGTCTTCGCCATACCTCGAAGCTAGCGCCGAAGTGCTAGCACCCGCAAGGGGGCGACTCGCCGGAGCCGGTACCTCGGGGGGATACCGGCTGTGGGCGGGGTCACACTACGCTCGGCCGGGACCAGGGAGTCAGGACGTCCATCACGGAGGAGGCGGCCTTGTCCACACCTGCTGCGGAGCACGCCGTCGGACGACGGGACGCCGACGGGGTCGCCGCCCGCGCCCGCGGCCTGACGAAGGCGTACGGATCCGGCGAGACCACCGTCCTCGCCCTCGACTCGGTCGACGTGGACATCGCGCGCGGCCGCTTCACCGCGGTCATGGGCCCCTCGGGTTCCGGGAAGTCGACGCTGATGCACTGCCTCGCGGGACTCGACACCGTCTCCGCCGGACAGGTGTGGCTCGGCGACACCGAGATCACGGGGCTCAAGGACCGTGAGCTGACCCGACTGCGCCGGGACCGGATCGGGTTCATGTTCCAGTCCTTCAATCTGATCCCCACGCTGAACGCGGCCGAGAACATCACACTGCCGATGGACATCGCGAGTCAAAAGCCGGACCAGAAGTGGCTGGACCAGGTCATCGACACGCTCGGGCTGCGGGACCGGCTGAAGCACCGGCCCGCGCAGCTGTCCGGCGGACAACAGCAGCGCGTCGCCTGTGCGCGGGCGCTCGCCTCCCGCCCCGAGCTGATCTTCGCGGACGAGCCGACCGGCAACCTCGACTCCCGTGCGGGGCTCGAGGTCCTCGGCTTCCTGCGCGAGGCGGTCGACGACCTCGGCCAGAGCGTCGTCATGGTCACGCACGATCCGGGCGCGGCGGCCCACTCCGATGTGGTGCTGTTCCTCGGGGACGGGCGGATCGTGGACGAGATGGAGCGGCCGACGGCGGAGGCGGTGCTGGAGCGCATGCGGCACTTCTCCGGGGGCCGCCCGGCCGCCGGGGGCGCCTCCGACGGCGTGGACGTGGTCCTGGCCGCCGACTCCGACGACGTACCTCTCGACGCGTCTGTGGACACATCTGTCGACACTCTCGACACCTTCGACAAGGACTGAGGCGGCGGCCGTGCTCAAGGCGACTCTGCGGAGCTTCCTCGCCCACAAGGGACGACTGCTGCTCTCGGCGCTGGCCGTCGTGCTGTCCGTGGCGTTCGTGGCGGGCAGCCTGATCTTCTCGGACACGGTCACCCGCACGTTCGACCGGCTCTTCGCGTCCACCGCGGCCGATGTGACCGTCTCGCCGAAGAACGACCTCAAGTCGCGGGTGGCGACCGGCGCCACGCCGACGCTGCCCGCCTCGCTCGCGGACCGGCTCGCGAAGGTCGACGGCGTGGCGGCCACCCATGTGGACGTGAGCGTCGAGAACCTCACCATCGTCGACCGCGGCAACAAGTCGATCGGACCCACCTCGGGCGCGCCGACCATCGCCACCAACTGGCAGGTCACCAAGCGCAGTCCGGTGAAGCTGACCTCCGGCCACGTCCCGCACGGCGCCGACGAGGCGCTGCTCGACGCGGACACCGCCCAGCGCAAGCACGTGGCGATCGGCGACACCCTGACGGTGCAGGCGGAGCGCACCTTCCCGGTGAGGATCGTCGGCATCGCCACCTTCACGACCACCAACCCCGGTGCCGCGCTGCTGTTCCTCGACACCCCCACCGCTCAGACGAACCTGCTCGGCAGCCCGGACGCCGCCACGAGCATCGCGGTGGACGCGGCGCCCGGGATCGCCGACGCTCCGCTCAAGCAGCGGATCGCGGCACAGGTGGGCACCACGACATACGACGTGAAGACCGCCGACGAGCAGGCCAAGGACGCCACCGCGCAGCTCGGCGGATTCCTGGACGTCATCAAGTACGTGATGCTCGGCTTCGCCGGCATCGCCGTACTGGTCGGCGTCTTCCTGATCGTCAACACCTTCTCGATGCTCATCGCCCAACGCACCCGTGAGCTGGGCCTGTTGCGCGCGCTCGGCGCCGACCGGCGGCAGGTGCGGCGGTCCGTGCTCACCGAGGCGCTGCTGCTCGGTCTGGTCGGCTCGACGCTCGGACTCGCCGCGGGGATCGGTCTCGCCCTCGGGCTGATCCGGCTCATGAGCGCGTTCGGGATGAACCTCAAGTCCACCGAGATGGTGATCGGGTGGCCGACCCCCGTCACGTCGTACGTCGTCGGGGTCGGCGTCACCTTCGTGGCGGCGTATCTTCCCGCCCGGCGCGCGGCCGGTGTCTCCCCGATGGCGGCCCTCTCGGACGCCGAGGTCGCCGGGGTGGGACGGCCGCTGCGGACGCGCGCCCTGGTGGGCTCGGTCGTGGGCGTGGCCGGAGCCGCCGCGCTGACCGGCTGCGCCACGGCGTCGAAGACCGCGACGTCCGCCTCCCTGCTGGGCCTCGGTGTCGTACTCACCCTCATCGCGACGGTGATCGCGGGACCGCTCCTTGTGCGGCCGGTGATCCGGGTCCTGGGCGGTGCCTTCCCCGCCCTGTTCGGCCCGGTCGGCCGGATGAGCCAGCGCAACGCGCTGCGCAATCCGCGGCGCACCGGTGCCACGGCGGCCGCGCTGATGGTGGGCCTCGCGCTGGTCGGCGGGATGTCCGTGGCGAGCGCGTCCATGAGCAAGTCCTTCGACCACCAGATCGACAAGACACTGGGCTCCGACTTCGTGATCCAGAACAGCAACTTCGTGCCGTTCACCCGGGAGATCACGGACAAGGTGCGCGCCACCCAGGGTGCCGGGCTCGTCGTCCGCCAGCGGTTCACGCCGGTCGCGGTGCGACTGCCGGACGGCAAGCGGGTGGAGACGACCGCGGCGGGCTACGATCCGCGGCTCGACGACGTCGCCCACGTCACGTACACGCAGGGGAACACGGCGGCGGCGCTCGGTGCCGGGCACCTGTCGATGGACGCGAAGTTCGCGCGGGAGCACGACGTGCGCGTCGGCAGTGTGATCCCCGTCGAGTTCCCCGCCGGGCGGAAGACCGAGCTGACCGTGGGGGCGCTCACCGACCAGGGCGGCTCCGGGGGTTTCGGGATGCAGGGCGGGCTGGCCTTCGGCTTCGGCACGGTCGAGAAGTACGTGCCCGGCGGGCAGGACTCGGCCCTGTACGTGAACGCGGCTCCCGGCACGAGCCCCGACCGGCTGCGCGCGTACCTGGAGCAGACGCTCAAGCCGTATCCGCAGGTGCAGGTCCGCGACCAGGCCGACTACAAGAAACTCGTGCACGACCAGATCGCCGTGCTGCTCTACCTCGTGTACGCGCTGCTCGGACTCGCGATCGTGATCGCGGTGCTCGGCGTGGTCAACACCCTCGCCCTGTCGGTGGTCGAACGCACCCGCGAGATCGGGCTGCTGCGCGCCATCGGGCTCGCCCGGCGCCAACTGCGCCGGATGATCAGGCTGGAGTCGGTGGTGATCGCCGTGTTCGGCGCCGTCCTCGGCCTCGCGCTCGGGCTGGTCTGGGGCGTCTGTGTGCAGCGGGTCCTCGCGCTCCAGGGCATGAAGTCGCTCGCCATCCCCTGGACCACCATCGTCGCCGTGGTCGTGGGTTCGGCGGTCGTGGGCATCGTGGCGGCGCTGCTGCCGGCGCTGCGTGCCTCGCGCATGAACGTCCTGGCGGCCATCGCGCACGAATGACGTACGCGTCCTGTTGATGGACGCGTCCTGACCACCGACGTACGCGGTCCTGCCCACCGATGTACGTGTCCTGTCCACCGATGTACGTGCCCTGTCCACCGATGCACTCGCGTCCGGCCCACCCCGTTCGCCCCTTGCACACAAGTGGCTTGTGAATGAGGAGAGTTCATGCCGCAGTCCTTGGGCTCCTCCCGCCCGTTCCGGTTCGGCGTCAATCTGCTCGCCCCCGCACCCCTCGACGAGTGGCGCGCCAAGTGCCGCCGCGCCGAGGAACTCGGTTACGACGTGATCCTGGTCCCCGACCACCTGGGCATGCCCGCGCCCTTCCCCTCGCTGGTGGCCGCGGCGGAGGCCACCGAACGACCCCGCCTCGGCACCTTCGTGCTCAACGCGGGCTTCTGGAATCCCACGCTGCTGGCCCGCGAGGTCGCCACCACGGACACGCTCACGGGCGGTCGCCTCGAACTCGGGCTCGGCACCGGCTACATCCGGGCGGAGCACGACACGGCGGGCCTCCCCTGGGGCTCACCGCGCGAGCGGGTCGACCATCTCCAGCGCACCGTCGAGGAGTTGGAGCGCCTCCTCGGTTCGGACGAGCACCAGCCGGGAGCGGTGCGGCGACCCCGCGTGCCGCTGCTGATCGGCGCCAACGGCGACCGGATGCTGCGGCTGACCGCGGAGCACGCGGACATCGCGGCGTTCACCGGGGCGCGCACCAGCCCGGCCGGCACGCTGGAGCCGATCACGGCCGCCGCACTGGACGAACGCGTCGCCCTGTACCGGGAGGCGGCCGAGGGGCGCAAGGAGCCCGCCGAGCTCAATCTGCTGATCCAGGTCCTCGCCGTCGCCGAGGACCGCGGCGCCGCGATCCGGCCCTGGCTGCCCCGTATCCCGAACCTGACCGAGGACGAGGTCCTGGAGCTGCCGATCGTGCTGGTGGGAACACTGGAGCAGATCGTCGCGCAGGTGCGGGCGCAGCGGGAGCGGTACGGGTTCTCGTATCTGACGGTCCTGGAGCCGAACATGGAGGCGTTCGCCCCGGTCGTCGAGGCGCTGCGGGACGAGTGACCGTCCGGATCGTGGAATTCGGTGCCACCCCACGGAACGCGTGATGGGATCGGCGCCATGACCGACTTGCGGATACGGGCCGCGACGCCCGAGGACCTCAACGCCGTGCTGGCCTTCTGGAAGGTGGCGGCCGAGGGCACGAGCATCAGTGACGACCGGGACGGCGTGGAGCTCCTGGTCGCCCACGATCCGGAGGCGCTGATCCTGGCCGAGGACGACGGCGAGCTGGTGGGCACGGTGATCGCGGGCTTCGACGGCTGGCGCTGCCATCTGTACCGGCTCGCGGTGCATCCCGGGCGGCGCCGCCGCGGGATCGGCTCCGCGCTGCTCGCCGCCGCCGAGGAGCGGTTCGTACGGCTCGGGGGGCGCCGCTCGGACGCGATGGTGCTGCGACGGAACGAGACCGGGCAGCATGCGTGGCGGGCCGCCGGGTACGAGCTCCAGGAGCAGTGGCGCCGCTGGGCGAAGCCGCTCACCGACTAGCGTCCAGCACCCAAGAGGGCATTTTGCCGATCCTTTACCATGGGAGGATCATCCGGTCCTTCCATGAAAGGTGTGAGCGTCCGCCGATGGGCGAGACTCCCTGTACCCGACATCGCGCGATCCCCCCGCCCCTGGCCGATCATGGGACGGAGGTGACCCGATGACCGAAGTGCTCCTCCTCCTGGTGGCGGTGCTGCTCTCGCTGGCCTGTGGCGCCTTCGTCGCGGCGGAGTTCTCACTGACCACGGTCGAGCGCAGCGAGCTGGAGCGGGCCGTCGAGCGCGGCGAGCGCGGCGCGTCGGGCGCCCTCAAGGCCGCACGGAACCTGACGTTCCAGCTGTCCGGCGCCCAGCTCGGCATCACCGTCACCAACCTGGTCGTCGGCATGCTCTCCGAGTCGTCGATCGCCAAGCTGATCGCGGGTCCGCTGGAGTCGCTCGGCGTCTCGCCCTCCGCGTCCCGTTCGGTGGCGCTGGTCATCGGTACGGCCCTGTCGACGGTCTTCCTGATGGTCGTCGGCGAGCTGGTCCCCAAGAACTGGGCGCTCTCCTCTCCGCTCGCCGTGGCCAAGCGGGTGGCGACGCCGCAGCGCTGGTTCAGCGGCGCGTTCCGCCCGTTCATCACGCATCTCAACAACACGGCCAACCGTGTCGTACGGGTCTTCGGCCTCGAACCGGCCGAGGAGCTGGCCTCCGCGCGCGGGCCCCAGGAACTGGTCGCCCTGGCCCGGCACTCCGCCAAGGAGGGCGCCCTGGAGGCGGACACCGCCGAGCTGTTCGTGCGCACCCTGAACCTCGCCGACCTGACCGCGGAGAACGTGATGACCCCGCGCGTCCAGGTCATCGCGCTGGACGTCCAGGCGACCTGCGAGGACGTGGCGAACGCGACCCGGGCGACGGGCCTGTCCCGCTTCCCCGTCTACCACGGCAACCTCGACTCGGTCGTGGGCGTGGCACACATCAAGGACGTGGTGGCGGTACCCGCCGCGTCGCGGCCCCGCACCCCCGTCTCCCAGATCATGCGCGCACCCCTGTTCGTACCGGAGTCACTCACCGTCGACCGGCTGCTCGACCGGCTGTCCGGCGGACGCACCATGGCCGCCGTCATCGACGAGTACGGCGGCACGGCGGGCGTCGCCACCCTGGAGGACATCGTCGAGGAGGTCGTCGGCGAGGTCCGCGACGAGCACGACCCGCACGAGACGCCCGACCTGGCCCCGGCCGGCACGGACGAGGAGGGGCGGGCGCTGTACTCGGCCGACGGGTCCGCCCGCACCGACCAGCTGGCCCGCGTCGGACTGCGGGTGCCCGAGGGGCCCTACGAGACCCTGGCCGGCTTCCTCGCGACCGGGCTCGGGCGCATCCCCGCCGTCGGGGACGCCGTCGAGGTCGCCGGGTGGCGGCTCGACGTGGTGGACGCCTCCGGGCGGCGGGCCGCGCGGGTGCTGCTGCACGCGCCGCGCGACGGGGAGCAGCGGTACGACGAGGAGAGGGGGCCTCGATGACCGCCGTACAACTGCTGATCGGGCTGGCGACGCTGGTCGTGAACGCCTTCTTCGTGGGCGGCGAGTTCGCGCTGATCTCGGTGCGCCGCAGCCAGATCGAGCCGCACGCCGAGGAGGGCGACCGGCGGGCACGCAGCGTCCTGTGGGGCCTGGAGCACGTGTCCGCGCTGCTGGCGGCCGCGCAGCTGGGCATCACCCTGTGCACGCTGGTCCTCGGCATCGTGGCCGAGCCCGCGATCGCGCATCTGCTGGAACCGGCGTTCCACACGGTGGGCGTCTCGCAGAGCGCGGGCCACGCGATCTCGTTCGTGATCGCGCTCGCCCTGGCGACCTATCTGCACATGCTGCTCGGCGAAATGGTGCCGAAGAACATCGCGCTCGCGGAGCCGGTGCGCACCGCGCTGCTGCTCGGACCGCCGCTGGTGGCGCTCTCGCGTGCGCTGCGCCCGGTGATCTTCACGGTCAACGCCTTCGCGAACGGCTTGCTGAAGCTGCTGCGGGTCGAGACGAAGGACGAGGTCGTCGCCACCTTCTCCGACGACGAGCTGGCCAGGCTGGTCAAGGACTCCGGCGAGGCGGGGCTCATCGACGACCGCGCCCTGGAGCGGTTGCACGACGCGCTGGAGCTCGGCCGCCGGCCCGTACGGGACGTGGTGCTGCCACTGGAAGGTGTCGTCTACGCGCGCGTGGGCGTCACTCCGGACGAGCTGGAGCGGTTGTCCGCCGAGTCCGGCTTCTCGCGCTTCCCGGTCGTGGACGAGGGGCGCCGCATCGTGGGCTATCTGCACGTCAAGGACGCGCTGGACGCGATGCCGCGCGAGGTGCCGTTCCGCGTGGAGGACATGCGGCCCATCGCGCGGGTGCGGGAGAGCACCCCGCTGGACGACGTGCTCACGGCGATGCGCCGCAGTCGTACGCATCTCGCGGCCGTCATGGGCAGCGACGGACGGATGACGGGGCTGGTGACGATGGAGGACGTGCTGAGGGAGCTGTTCGGACAGACGGTGTGAGGGCGGCCGGGCCGGGCCCGCGGGAGGCCCGACCGACCGGCGAGTATGCGGGCGGGTTAGCATCTTGTCCGCCATGCAGACGAATGCCACCTACACCAGTCTTGTCGCGGTCGGCGACTCCTTCACCGAGGGCATGTCGGACCGACTGCCCGACGGCTCCTACCGCGGCTGGGCCGATCTCCTCGCCGGCCGGATGGCCGCGCGGACGCCCGGCTTCAAATACGCCAACCTCGCGGTGCGCGGCAAGCTGATCGGACAGATCGTCGAGGAACAGGTGGACGTGGCGGTCGCGATGCGGCCCGACGTGATCACCCTCGTCGGCGGACTCAACGACACACTGCGCCCCAAGGTCGACATGGGACGCGTCCGGGCTCTCCTGGAGGAGGCCGTGGAGCGGCTCGCCCCCGCCTGCGAGCGGCTCGTCCTGATGCGCAGCCCGGGCCGCAACGGTCCGGTGCTCGAACGGTTCCGGCCGCGTATGGAGGAGCTCTTCTCCGTCGTCGACCAGCTCGCGGATCGGCACGGCGCGCTGGTGGTCGACCTCTATGGGGCGCCCTCACTCGCCGACCCCCGGATGTGGGACGTGGACCGACTGCATCTGACGGCCGAGGGGCACCGCCGGGTCGCGGAGGCCGTCTGGCAGACGCTCGGGTACGAACCCGAGGACAAGGAGTGGCGTACGCCGATGCCGCCCACGGCGCCGCCCGGCTGGGTCGCCCGCCGCGCCGCCGACGCCAGCTTCGCCAGGCAGCACCTGCTGCCGTGGATAGGACGGCGCCTGACGGGACGCTCGTCGGGGGACGGCCGGACAGGCGCCCACTTCAGCGCCGAGCTGGGCAAAGCCTTCTGGGCCAGCCCTGCGGACCACACAAACCCCGGCCCTGTGGCGGACTGGCGACGGGTGGAGCCCTGACCCGGAGCCCAGCCCGGCTGCCAGTCCCCGACCCTCCTCAGACGAGTGCGTTCTTGTAGAACAGGTTCGAGCGGCGGTCTCCGGCGGCGCCCGAGGCGAAGCCGAGGAACAGCCGGACCTCACCGGCGACCGTCTGATAGATGGCGAGGCCTTCCGGCTCACGGAAGTCGAGAGTCTCGCCCGCCTTGGTGAGGACCGGGCCCTGCACGATCGTGCCGGTATTCATGTCGACGCAGGTGATCTCCGAGTTCACCACACCGCCACTGGCGTCGTACGACGTCCCCGTGAGCAGGTACAGGTACGTGCCGTAGGCCGTGTAGCCCTGGAACGTCGGCGACAGCGTCGGCAGGCTCGGCTGCTTGAAGTCGGCGAGCGGCGAGGAGAAGTCGCCGTTCGTGGCGTCCGCGAGGTCGTAGACCGCGATGTGCTTGCCGTCACTGACGTTGTACCGGACGATCAGGCGGTTGTTGACCGGGTCGATCGAGCAGGTGTGCTCGGTCGCGGTGGCCACGGGCGTGTACTTCGTCAGCGCCGACGACGTGTTGGACAGCGCCGTCCCGCTGGTGAACTTGAAGCGGGCGAGACGTGCGCCGTAGCCGTTCGCGTTGGCGTCGACCTCCGTCCACAGGTACGTCGACGAGCCCACGCCCTGCGCGCCGAAGGCGACACCGTGCCCGAAGCCCGTCAGGTGCATGTAGCCGACGTAGTTGCCCGCGAAGTCGAGCTGCGTGACGCACAGGTCGCCGGCGGTGTCCGAGGAGCCGTCGCGCCGCTGCGCCACGAACAGCCGCCGGTTGACGTTGTCGAAGGCGAACCCCTGCTGGACGGTGACGTCGTGAAGGGACTGCCCGCGGAAGAGGTCGTACGAGGGCTGTGTCAGGTCGAAACGCGGGGACTTCGGTATGGCGGCGCTCGCGGCGCCCGCGCCGTATCCGACGCCCAGCGCGGCGAGGCCGAGGCCGGTACCCGCGCGCAGCAGCCCGCGTCGGCTGAAGCTCGTGGGCGACGTGTGTGTCATCTTCTGTCCTCCTGTGGCGGCAGCGAGGAGTTGATCATGAAGGCATGAGCTTAGGCGAAGACGCACGGGAGGGCTTGCCCCAGGTGCCGGGGATCCGGGGGCGAAGCCGTCCCAACTGCCGACGAGGTGGGGGTCGGTGTGCTCGTCGCGCCTGCCGGAGCCGTACAGGCGGACGAGCAGGCCATGGGCGCGCGAGCCGCGCCGGATCTTGGGGACCGTCAGAGGCGCCTCTTGACCAGGGTGTCATCCGCGTCGCCGTGGGTCGGCCTCGTGGTGTCGCACCGGCCCCTCCTCCGGTGACGGACGCCCGGCCAAACGGCCGCAGCTGCTGCCGTACGAGCGGTCCGTGGGGTAGACACCGGTGGGTAGACGGACGGCCGAAGGGAATCCCATGCCCACCACCGTGATCAACCTCAAGGGTCATATCCACGAGTTCGGCCCCCGGCTCGATCACGCCCCCGCGGACCTCGTCTACATCGGCCGCCGCTGGACCATGGGCCACTGGGACCTCCCTCAGCACCCGCTCTACAACCCCTTCGCCTACGACACCCCCACCAAGAAGCGCGACGGTACCCGTGCCGAGATCATGGAGAAGTACCGGGCGTATCTCCTCGAACGCCCCGACCTCCTCGACCAGGTGCCCGCCCTGCGTGGCAAGACGCTGGCCTGCTGGTGCGCACCCGAGCTGTGCCACGGCGACATCCTGGCGGAGCTGGCCGACGCCTCGTAGCGCCGCCGACGCCTCGGGCATCACCCCCACGGGTGTCCCCGGTGGCGTGGGCGCACCGGTGCCTGCTTGCTGGACCGAGAGGGGAACGGGGTCTCGGGAGGAGAGCGAGCGCCGATGGAGCCGAGGGAAGAACGGCTGCGGACGCCGCGCGCCGCCGGCCTGGCGGGGACGGTGTTCGCCCTCCTGCTGGCGGCGGCGATCGTGCTGGTGCGGATCGCGATCCCGGCGGGGGACGCCGAAACGGCGACGGTCGCGCCGGACCAACGGTGGGAAGTGCGTACGGCTTTGGAGATCCTCCCGTTCGCGGGGATCTTCTTCCTGTGGTTCATGGGCGCCCTGCGCGCACGGGTCGGCGATGCCGAGGACAGATTCATCGCCACCGTCTTCATGGGCAGCGGACTGGTCTACGTGGCCACCATGTTCGCGGCCGGCGCCGCGGCGGGCAGTGTGCTGAGCCAACCCTCCGGCTTCGGCCGCCACTTCGCCTACACGCTGATGACGACGTACGCGCTCCGCATGGCCGCCGTGTTCGTCTTCACGACCTCGACGATCGGTCACCGTCTCCGTGTCCTCCCCCGTTCGCTCGCCGTGTTCGGCTATCTCGCGGGGCTTGTCCTGCTCGTCGCGGGATCTTCTCTGCCCTGGTCGGAGCTGGTCTTCCCGTTCTGGGCACTGGTCGTCAGCCTTCACATCCTCCGTGTCGGTCTGCACGCCCCGGCGAGCGGCTGAGCACCCTCTCGCGCATGCTGAGGGGCAGGGGGACGAGAACGGGCCACGGAAAGGCTGATCCTCGGTGAGGCTTGTCGTCGATCTCAACCGCTGCCAGGGATACGCGCAGTGCGCGTTCCTGGCTCCCGATGTTTTCGTCATGCACGGGGACGAGTCCCTGCTCTACAGCCCCGAGGTCGAGGAGGATCGGCGCGAGGACATGGCGCGAGCCGTCGCCGCGTGTCCCGTCCAGGCCATCGTGGTGGACGCGAACTTCCCCGACGGGAACCCCGGAACCGACCGGGAGGCCGGCCGGTGAGCGTCGACGGATCGCTGGACCGGCTCAAGCGTGAAGGTCGCATCGTCGTCGTCGGCGCCTCGCTTGCGGGGCTTCGGGCCGCGGAGACCTTGCGGGAGAAGGGGTTCGCGGGTTCCCTCACGCTGATCGGGGACGAGCCCTACGAGCCGTACGACCGACCGCCGTTGTCCAAGCAGGTTCTGCTGGGCAGGGCGACGGCGGACCGCACCGGCCTCCCCCGGCACCGCGCCATCGACGCACAGTGGCGCCTCGGGGTTCCGGCCACCGGCCTCGACCTGGCGGCCCGGCGGGTACGGCTGGCCGACGGCGACGAGGTGGAGTACGACCGGCTGCTCATCGCCACCGGTGTACGAGCCAGGCCCTGGCCCCAGGAGGACGAGGCGGAGCTCGACGGGGTGTTCGTGCTGCGGACCCGCGACGACGCCGAAGCGCTGGAGCGCTCGCTCGCGCAGGGCCCCCGCCGCGTGCTCGTCATCGGCGCCGGGTTCACCGGCTCCGAGATCGCCTCCGCGTGCCGGGAACGCGGGATCGCGGTGACCGTGGCCGAGCGGGCGGACGCGCCGCTGGTCGGAGCGCTCGGCGGAGTCGTCGGCCAGGTAGCCGCCGAGCTGCACCGCAAACACGGCGTCGACCTGCGCTGCGGCGTCATGGTGACCGGCCTGGAGGGCGACTCCGCGGGACGCGTCCGCGCCGCGCATTTCTCCGACGGGAACACCGTCGAGGCCGACGTGGTGGTCGTCTCCCTCGGTGCCCAGCGCAACACCGAATGGCTCGCCGGGTCCGGACTCGGCGCGGGTCCCCGCGGGATCGCCTGTGACGCCGGGTGCCGGGCCTTCGACATCCGGGGCATCGTCACCGACGACATCTATGTGGCCGGTGATGTCGCACGGTCCCCGCACCCGCTGTTCGGATACCAGTTCCTGTCCCTGGAGCACTGGGGCAACGCCGTCGCCCAGGCCGAGACCGCCGCGCACAACATGCTGAGCGACAGTGCGGACCGCCGCCCCCACATCTGGGTGCCCGCCTTCTGGTCCTCCCAGTTCGGCGTGAACATCAAGTCCGTCGGGGTGCCGTCGATGGGTACCGAGATCCTCATCGCCCAGGGCTCCCGCAGCGAGCACAGGTTCACCGGCGTCTACGGGTACCAGGACCGCGTCATCGGCGCCGTCACCTTCGACCAGACGAAGTGGCTGCAGTTCTACCAACAGCTCATCGAGACCACGGCGCCGTTCCCGCCGGCCTCCCCCACCGTGGACCGCCGCCCCGAGGGGCAGCAGCCGATGCCCGCGGACTTCCCCGACCCGTCCGTGCCCACCCACGGCCCGACCGTCACCCTCAGCGGATACGCGCCGGACGACCGACGGCTGTCGTTCACCCCCGCTCGGCACTGATCCGACGTTCCCTAGGACGCACCCATGACCGAAGCCATCCTGCGGCAGATCATCGACTACGCGCACCGCGCCGATCCGTATCCGCTGTACGCGGAGCTGCGCCGGACGCCGGTGTACCACGACGCGGACGGACCGTTCGTCCTCAGCAGGTACTACGACATCCAGAGCCTGCTCCACGATCCGCGCATCAGCTCCGACGCCCGCAATCTGAAGACGCCGGCGACCGCGAACCCGCTGGCCGCCGAAGCGGACGAGGAGACGGCCCTTCCGCCGAGCTTCCTGCGGCTCGACCCGCCGGAGCACGACCGGCTGCGGCGCATGACGAACCGGCCGTTCGGGCCGCCGCACTCCCCGCGGCGTGTCCACGAGATGCGCGGCGAGCTGAAGGACATCGTCTCCGGGCTCATCGACGGCATCGACAACCCGGACCGGATCGATCTGGTCGACCAGTTCTCCTATCCCTTCCCCGTGACCGTGATCTGCCGGCTGCTGGGGGTGCCGCGCGAGGACGAGGCGCGCTTCCACTCCTGGGCGGACACGATCGCCGCCAGCCTGGACCCCGTCCCGGGCGCCGACACCGACGAGCGCGCCAAGGTCTCCCACAACGCCCGCACCGAGCTGGGCATGTATCTGGCCGGGCTCATCGAGGAACGCCGCAAGAAGCCCGGGGACGACATGCTGTCCCAGCTGTCCACGTCGGGAGGGCCGGACGGTGTCATGACGACGATGGAGGTCCTGAGCACCGCGGCGCTCCTGCTGATCGCAGGCCACGAGACCACGGTCAACCTCATCACCAACGGCATGCTGACCCTGCTGCGCAACCCCGACGTGCTCGAGCGACTGCGCAAGGACCCGAATTTCGCCGTCCCCGTCGTCGAGGAGCTGCTGCGGTTCGAGCCGCCGGTGCAGCTGGTGCCGCAGCGCACCACCCTCGCCGACATCGAGGTCCGCGGGGTCACCATCCCCAAGGGCGCGTCACTGTGGCTGGTGCTGGCGGCGGGGAACCGCGACCCCGACCGCTTCGAGGATCCGGACCGGTTCAACCCGGACCGCGGGGACATCCAGCACCTCAGCTTCGGCAGCGGCATCCACAGCTGCTTCGGCGCCCCGCTCGCCCGCCTGGAGGCACAGCTCGCGCTGAGCGAGCTGGCCCGCAGACTGGAGAACCCCCGGCTGCTGGAGGACCCGCCGCCCTACCGGCAGAACGCCGTCCTGCGCGGCCCACGCCATCTGCCGATCGCCTGCGACGGCATCCGACCCTAGGGCCGCCCGGCCAGGGCCACTACCGCTGACCTGGGCTCCGGAGCGTGCGGACGTTCCGGAGCCCGGCCGGACGGCGGGTAAACTCCGTCCACGTGACTGCCGCGCCTGCAAAGCCCCGTATCCCCAACGTCCTCGCCGGACGCTACGCCTCCGCCGAGCTCGCCACGCTCTGGTCCCCCGAGCAGAAGGTGAAGTTGGAGCGTCAGCTCTGGCTCGCCGTGCTGCGGGCGCAGAAGGACCTCGGGATCGAGGTCCCGGACGCCGCGATCGCCGACTACGAGCGCGTCCTCGACCAGGTCGACCTGGCCTCCATCGCCGAGCGCGAGAAGGTCACGCGGCACGACGTGAAGGCGCGGATCGAGGAGTTCAACGACCTCGCCGGGCATGAGCACGTACACAAGGGCATGACGTCCCGTGACCTCACCGAGAACGTCGAGCAGCTGCAGATCCGCCTCTCGCTGGAGCTGATGCGCGACCGCACGGTGGCCGTCCTGGCGCGGCTCGGCAAGCTGGCCGGCGAGTACGCCGAACTGGTCATGGCCGGCCGCTCGCACAACGTGGCCGCCCAGGCCACCACCCTCGGCAAGCGCTTCGCGACGGCGGCCGACGAGCTGCTCGTCGCGTACGGCCGTGTCGAGGAGCTGCTCGGCCGCTACCCGCTGCGCGGCATCAAGGGCCCGGTCGGCACCGCGCAGGACATGCTCGACCTGCTGGGCGGGGACGCGGCGAAGCTCGCCGAGCTGGAGCAGCGGATCGCCGGGCACCTCGGCTTCTCGCAGGCCTTCACCTCCGTCGGCCAGGTCTACCCGCGCTCGCTGGACTACGAGGTCGTGACCGCGTTGGTGCAGCTGGCGGCCGCGCCGTCCTCGACGGCCAAGACGATCCGGCTGATGGCCGGGCACGAGCTGGTGACCGAGGGCTTCAAGCCGGGCCAGGTCGGCTCCTCGGCGATGCCGCACAAGATGAACACCCGCTCCTGCGAGCGGGTCAACGGCCTCATGGTCATCCTGCGCGGCTACGCCTCGATGACCGGCGAGCTGGCCGGCGACCAGTGGAACGAGGGCGACGTGTCCTGCTCGGTGGTCCGCCGGGTCGCGCTGCCCGACGCGTTCTTCGCGCTGGACGGTCTGCTGGAGACCTTCCTCACCGTCCTCTCCGAGTTCGGCGCCTTCCCGGCCGTCGTCGCGCGCGAGCTGGACCGCTACCTGCCCTTCCTCGCGACGACCAAGGTCCTGATGGGCGCGGTGCGCGCGGGCGTCGGCCGTGAGGTCGCGCACGAGGCGATCAAGGAGAACGCCGTCGCCTCCGCGCTCGCCATGCGCGAGCAGGGCGCCGAGCGCAACGAACTCCTCGACAAGCTCGCCGCCGACGAGCGCATTCCGCTCGACCGCGCGCAGCTGGACGAGCTGATGGCCGACAAGCTGTCGTTCACCGGTGCCGCTGCCGACCAGGTCGCCGCCGTCGTCGGCCGCATCGAGGAGATCGTGAAGCAGCACCCGGAGGCCGCGGGCTACACGCCGGGGGCGATCCTCTGACGCGGCTCACTCCCGCGGACCTCGAGGCCGCCCGCGACCGGCTGGTGCCGGATGTCGTCGGGGACGGCCTCAAGGTGCTTTTCTGCGGCATCAATCCGGGGTTGATGACCGCCGCCACGGGCCACCACTTCGCCCGTCCCGGCAACCGCTTCTGGCCCGTGCTTCATCTGTCGGGGTTCACGCCCCGGCTGATGAAGCCGTCGGAGCAGGGCGAGTTGCCGTCGTACGGGCTCGGCATCACGAACGTGGTGGCGCGCGCGACCGCCCGGGCCGACGAGCTGTCCGCGGAGGAGTACCGCGAGGGCGGGCGGCTGCTGAGCGCGAAGGTGGCGCGACTGCGGCCGGGGTGGCTGGCGGTGGTGGGGGTGACCGCCTACAGGGCGGCCTTCGAAGACCGGAGGGCCGTGATCGGCCCGCAGGAGCGGACGATCGGGGACACCCGGGTCTGGGTGCTGCCCAACCCGAGTGGGCTCAACGCGCACTGGACGGCGGCGACGATGGCCGAGGAGTTCGGACGGCTGCGGGTGGCTGCCGCCGAGGGGTAGCGGATCAGGTCACGGCGGATCGATCTCGGTGACCAGGGCGAGCAGGCTGAACTCCTGGTCGACGCCCGGCCGGGAGATGCCGAGGGCGACCCAGCGGCCATCACCGTGCGCCTGCCAGACGTACACGTTCCGCACGTACGCACCGAGCGAGGCCCACGGCTCCGGTATGTGCTCGTCGCCCTGCTGAGCGCGCAGGAAGACGCCGTCCAGGCTCATGTGCCCCTGTTCCCCCCACCGGTCGGCGAGCCGCTGCGCGAGGCCCTCCCGCCACGCCTCGATCTGCTCCTCCCGCTCCCCGTCGTCGCCCTCCCCGGAGCCGGCGCTCCGCTCTAACTCGACGAGGTGGAAACCGGGTCCCCCGGGACTGCCGAACGACCCGCCGTGCTCCAGGGGGAAGTCCTCGGAGCACAGCCGGTCGATCGTGGCCAGATGCCGTGCGATGGTCATGAGGTCCAGTAAAGCCGCTGCCTCTGACAATTGGCGTGCCGTCAGGCGTCCCTGCGGCGTACGCTCCACGCGCCCGCCGCGAGGGCCGCCGCCGTCCAGGCCGCGGTCACCAAGAGCCCGGTCCAGGGGCCGAGGGCGCCGTCCCACGTCTCGTGGAGCACCACTTGGCCCGCCCGGTCGGGCAGGAAGTCGGCCGCGCCGCCCGACACTCCGCCGATCACGAAGGAGACGATCAGGAGGAACGGCACCAGGATGCCCAACGTGGCGACCGCGCTGCGCAGCAGGGCCGTGAGCCCGGCGGCGAACAGCGCCATCAGCGCCAGGTAGAGGCCGCAGCCCAGGGCCCCGCGTACCCCTTCGCCCCACGTCAGCCCGCTCGCCCTGGTTCCCAGGACCGCCTTGCCCACGAGCAGGCTCACGAGCCCCGACACCAGGCCGACGGCCAGCGCGGGCACCCCGATCGCCACCGCCTTGGCCGCGAACCACCGTCCCCGCCGGGGCACCGCCGCCAGCGACACCCGCAGCGCGCCGCCGCGGAACTCGGCCGCGACGGCCTGCGCGCCGAACGTGATCGCCGCGATCTGCCCGAAGCTCACGCCGAAGAACACCGAGAACAGCGGGTCGAAGTCCTGGCCACCGGAGTCGTCGAGACCGGCGAGCGCGGAGAACGCCGCCGTCGCCAGGAGCACCGCGAGCAGTCCCGTGACGAGGGACCGCAGCGTACGGATTTTGATCCACTCCGCGTGGAGTACGGGTGCGAAGGTCATGAGCGGGCCTCCTGGGGCCGGGTGGGCGACGGTACGGCGGTGAACTCGGCCTCGGCGGCCGTCAGATCGAGGTACGCCTCCTCCAACGTGCCCTCTTCCGCCGCGAGTTCGAGGATCGGCAGGCCCGCGCCGGAGGCGAGGAGCCCGATGTCCTCCACACGTGCGTGCGGGACGGTCCACGCTCCGTCCGCACCCTCGACGGCCTCGTGACCGTGGCGCGCGAGCAGCGCGCCGAGAGCGGCGCCGTCCGTGGTGCGCACCCGTACCCGGGGCCGCACGCGCGCGTGGATGAACTCCCGCAGGGGTGTGTCGGCGAGGAGCCGGCCCCGGCCGAGGACGACGAGGTGGTCGGCGAAGGACGCGGTCTCGTTCATGAGATGGCTGGAGACGAGCACCGTGCGGCCTTCACGGGCCAGTCGGCGCAGCACCTCGCGGATCCAGATGATCCCTTCGGGGTCGAGCCCGTTCGACGGTTCGTCGAGCAGCACCACGGGCGGGTCACCGAGGAGCGCGGCCGCGATCCCCAGGCGCTGTCGCATGCCCAGGGAGTACGTCTTCACCCTGCGCCGCGCCACGGACGCGAGCCCCGACTCCTCCAGCACGTTGTCCACCCGGCGTTCGGAGATGCGGTTGCTCGCGGCGAGTGCCCGCAGATGGTCGCGCGCGGTGCGCGAGCCGTGCGCGGCCCCTGCGTCGAGCAGTGCTCCGACCTGGCGCAGGGGTTCGTCGAACGAGGCGTAGGGCCGGCCGCCGACGGTGGCGGTGCCGGACGTGGGCCGGTCAAGACCCAGGACGAGCCGCATGGTGGTGGACTTTCCGGCGCCGTTGGGTCCGAGGAAGCCGGTGACACGGCCGGGAAGCACCCTGAAGGTGAGGTCGTCCACGGCGCGCAGACTGCCGTACTCCTTGGTCAGGTCATGGACGTCGATGCTGGTCATGACCCCAGCCTGGCGGCCTTTGCGCGGTCGGTACTCCCCCGCTGGTGGAGATCGTCTCCCCCGCTCGGGGGAAGCCGCCCCGCGGGGCCGGCTGGGACGATGGCGCGATGGCCCGCTTTCTGCGCCCGTTGTTCCTGGGGACCACCTACACGCGTCTGCTGCATCTGTGGGTGCCGATGCTGTTCGTCAGTGTGTGGCTGTTCATCGACATGTCGAGACCGTGGGTGCCCGCGGTGCTGTTGATCCCGCTGGGGCTGGTCCCGGCCGTGCGGCGGGGCGAGGGCGTGCAGGCGCGGTACATGCTGGCGCCGGACGCGCCGCGGGAGCGGGGCGACCGGGGCACGGCGATCTCGGTCGCGCCGTCGGCGACCTGGCGGGACCGGCTGCGGACCGTGCTGTGGCTCGAAGTACGGATGGGCCTCGGGGCGGTGACGACGGGGGTCACCGTCTGGATGCCGGTGACCGCCATCGAACTGGCCGGGGCCGCCTGCGGTCGCCCCGTCGATATCACACTGCTGCCGGTGTCGCCCCCGCCGTGGGCCTGCGCCCTGCTCGTACCCGTGCCGCTGCTCGCGCTGTACGGCGCGGTCGTCGGCCTCGGCGAGCTGGTCACGGCCATCGCCCGCCGGCTGCTGGGCCCCTCCCCCGCCGAGCGCCTCGCCGCCTTGGAGGAACGCACCGAACAGCTCCTGGAACGCACGCGCATCGCCCGTGAGCTGCACGACTCCATCGGGCACGCGCTGACCGTGGCGGTGGTGCAGGCGGGCGCGGCACGGGCGGCCGGCGACCCCGCGTTCACCGACCGGGCGCTGCTCGCCATCGAGGACACCGGCCGGGCCGCCCTGGAGGACCTGGAACGCGTGCTCGGCGTGCTGCGCGAGGCGGGGCGCCCCGCGAGCGGCCGACCCACGCTGAGCGAGGCGGACCGGCTCCTGGAGTCGGCGCGCGGCTCGGGTGCGAAGGTGGACGCCGAGGTGACGGGTGCGTTGGAGACCGTGCCGGGACCGGTCTCCCGCGAGGGCTACCGCATCCTCCAGGAGTCCCTGACCAACGTGCTGCGGCACGCCGGGAGCGTGCCGGTGCGGGTCCGTATCGCGGTCGACGACGGCACTCTGGGCCTGGAGGTCCGCAATCCGCTGACGGCCGGGATATCGGGGCCGGGCCGCGGCAGTGGCCTGCGGGGCATACGGGAGCGGGCGGCACTGCTCGGCGGGCGGGCGCGGACCGGGCCGGACGGGGTTGACTGGGAGGTACGGGTCGAGCTGCCGTTGCGCTGATCTACGCTGGCCGGATGCCGGTCACCGTTCTCCTCGTCGACGACGAACCGCTCGTCCGCGCGGGTCTGCGGGCCGTCCTGGCGGCGCAGCCCGACATCGAGGTCGTGGGAGAGGCGGCCGACGGCGCCGCGGTGATCCCGCTCGTGCGGCAGCTGCGGCCGGACGTCGTCGCCATGGACGTCCGCATGCCGCTCATGGACGGCATCGAGGCCACGCGCGCGCTCCTGCGGACCGTGAGCGATCCCCCGAAGATCCTCGTCGTGACCACGTTCGAGAACGACGAGTACGTCTACGAGGCGCTGCGCGCGGGTGCCGACGGTTTTCTGCTGAAGCGGGCCAGGCCCGCCGAGATCGTGCACGCCGTGCGGCTCGTCGCGGAGGGCGAGTCGCTGCTGTTCCCGGCGTCCGTACGGCAGTTGGCGGCCGAGTACGGGGACGGTGGCGGGAATCCGGCGGCGCGGGCGGCCATGGAGCGCGCCGCGCTGACCGAGCGGGAGGCGGAGGTGCTGCGGCTGATGGCCCGGGGGCTGTCGAACGCGGAGATCGCCGGGCGGCTGATCGTCGGAACCGAGACGGTCAAGTCGCACGTCAGCGCCGTACTGGCGAAGCTGGGAGCCCGGGACCGTACGCAGGCGGTCATCGCGGCGTACGAGTCGGGGTTCGTGGCCCCCGGCTGAAACGGCGGTCCGCCGGCGGCCGAAGCGACCGGTCGGTAGCAAAGGAGGTCCCCGGCTCTCGCCGGGGCGCGCCGCGCCGAGTACGATCCGGCCAACACGCGCACGAGCTGGGAGGACGGACGTTGGGGCGGTTGACCGGCGGGGACCCCTCTCTGCTGCGAAGGATCAATTCCGCGGTGGTGCTGCACGCATTGCGTGCCACGGACTGCGCGACGCTGACCGAGATCACCCGGGTGACCGGGTTGTCCCGGCCCACGGTCGAAGGTGTCGTGGAGGGGCTGATCGAGGCCGGGCTCGTGGTCGAGCAGGCGGCCGAGGAGGGCGCGGCACGACGCCAGGGCCGTCCCGCGCGGAGGTTTCGGTTCCGGGCCGAGGCGGGCCATCTGCTGGGCCTGGAGATCGGTCCCCATCGCGTCGCCGGGCTCCTCGCCGATCTGGACGGCCGGGTGCTGGGCGCCATGTCCAAGGAGGTGGACGAGACCGCGTCGGCGGACGAGCGGCTGGAACGGCTGCGCGCGGCGGTCGCGGATCTGCTGCGCCGGGCGGGTGTCGCGCGCAGTTCCCTGCGTGCGGTCGGTGTGGGCAGCCCGGGGATCGTCGAGGCGGACGGCACCGTGCGCCTGGGTACGGCGCTGCCGGAGTGGACGGGGCTGCGCCTGGGCGACCGGCTGAACCGCTCCTTCAAATGCCCGGTGCTCGTCGAGAACGACGCCAACGCGGCGGCGGTCGCCGAGCACTGGAAGGGCTCGGCGACGGAGTCGGACGATGTGGTGTTCGTGCTGGCCGGGCTGAGCCCGGGGGCCGGTTCGCTGATCGGCGGGCGGCTGCACCGGGGATACGGGGGCGCCGCCGGGGAGATCGGGGCGCTCCATCTGCTCGGCCGCGGAGCCACTCCCGAGACGCTGCTGTCGACCACGGACGAGCCCCTGCACCCGCTCGACGAGCAGGCCGTGGCCGAGGTCTTCGCGCTGGCCAAGGGCGGTGACCAGCGGGCTCGCGCGGCGGTCGACCGCTTCATCCAGCGCCTCGTGCACGACGTGGCGGCCCTCGTCCTCGCTCTCGACCCGGAACTGGTCGTCGTCGGCGGCTGGGCGGCGGGTCTGGACGGCGTACTGGAACCGCTGCGGCGCGAGCTGGCGCGCTACTGTCTGCGCCCGCCCAAGGTGGCGCTCTCCCTGCTGGGCGAGGCGGCCGTCGCGACGGGCGCCCTGCGGCTGGCCCTCGATCATGTGGAGGAGCAGCTGTTCGCGGTGGAGGGGACCGTGACCGCACGCCGCTGACCAGCGCTCTCACGGGTACGGGAAAGCCGTCATGCCCGGAGTGTTCCGGGGCATGACGGCAGAGACCTCGGGGCTGCCGCCTGGAGCAGGCCTGGGCCGCGGTTCAGGAGGCCCGGCGCTCGGGGTCGTGGTGGATCTCCACGCCGCCCGAGTCGCCGAAGGTCAGTCGGCAGGTGTCGGCGCGGTACGTGGCCACGGAGACCGCGGCGGTGCGCCCCTCGGCGACGTAACGGGTCGTGACGACGAGGACGGGCGCCCCGGGCAGCCGGTCCAGCTCCTTGGCGTCGTCCGCGCGGGCCGAGCCGAGCTCCACGGCGCGGTCCTGGCCCTCCAGGTCGAGGTGCTGCAGTTCGCGCAGCACGGCACGGGCGAGGGTCGCCCCCGACGGGGCGTCGATCGCGGGCAGGCCGGGCACCGAGGACGCCGGGATGTAGAGCAGCTCGGCGGCGACCGGCTGGCCGTGCGTCACACGGGAGCGGCGGATCGTGTGCACCTGGTCGTCGGGGCCCGTCTCCAGGACCTCGGCCACCGCGGCGGGCGGGACCGCCACCGCGCAGTCCACGGGCCGCCAGGCGTCGCCGACCGCGCCAGGCCACACATGCTGCTCGGTTCCGACGGCCACGCCCACGCGCGGCGGGGCGACGGTCGTGCCCACCCCGCGGCGGCGCTGCAGTCGCCCTTCGAGCTCCAGCTGCTCCAGCGCCTGGCGCAGCGTGGCGCGGGCGACGCCGAACCTGGCCGCGAGGTCACGTTCGTTGGGCAGGACCTCGCCCACGGAGAACTCGGAGTCCAATGCCTCGGTGAGCACCGTCTTGAGATGCCAGTACTTCGGCTCCGGCACCGTTTCCAGCTGCGTGGTCCCCACCCTGTCCTCCGCAATCGCCGTGGCCCGGCGGCGTTTTAGCGCCCTTGTTTATTAAAGGTTCTTGCACTATCCCTGCGACCATAGGGCCGCCCCCACCCTTGGTCAAGACCAATCCTCGATCCCTTACGGATTGCGGAGGCGTCTTGCCGCACAGCGTTCACAGGGCGTTCGCGCGGGGCGATGTTCGTGACACAACGTCGAAAGCCCCCGTCCAGAAGACGGGGGCTTTCGAGGGGAATGAGGGGAGCGCAGCGGCTACTGGTTGCCCAGGGACACCAGCTTCTCGGGGTTGCGCACGATGTAGATGCACTGGATCCGGCCGTCCACGACATCCAGTTGGACGGTGCTGTCGGGCTTGTCGCCGGAGAGGACGAGGAGCGCGGCACCTCCGTTGAGCTCCAGGGAGCGGTACGACGGGTCGGGAACACCCTGCTGGGCGATGGCGTACAGGAAGCGGCCCACCTTGTCGGCGGTTTCGATGACCCGCAGCGGCGCCTTGGACAGTCCGCCGCTGTCGCCGATCAGGCGGACGTCCGGGGCCAGCAGGGACATGAGCCCCTCCAGGTCTCCCCCGGCCGCCGCCGCGAGGAACCGCTCGGTCAGGTCGCGGCGTTCGGCCGGGTCGACCTCGTAGCGCGGACGTCGCTCCTCGACGTGTTTGCGCGCCCGTCCGGCGAGTTGGCGCACGGCGGGCTCGCCCCGGTCGAGGACGGCGGCGATGTCCGCGTACGGGTAGCCGAACGCCTCTCTGAGGACGAACACCGCGCGTTCCAGGGGCGACAGGGACTCCAGGACGACGAGGACGGCGAGCGAGACGGAGTCGGCGAGCACGGCCCGCTCGGCGGTGTCGGGGGCGGTGTCCCCGAAGTCGGTGACGTACGGCTCGGGAAGCCACGGTCCCACGTACGCCTCGTTGCGCGACCGCACCTGGCGCAGTCGGTCGACGGCGAGCCGGGTGGCGATGCGCACCAGGTAGGCGCGCGGTTCGCGCACCTCGGTGCGGTCGGCGCCGGACCAGCGCAGCCAGGCTTCCTGGACGACGTCCTCGGCGTCGGCCACCCGTCCCAGCATGCGGTAGGCGACGCCCATCAGGACGGGGCGGTTCTCTTCGAAGACCTCGGTCGCGGTGTCGATGGTCACGGCCCCATCCCATCCCGGCGCATCCCGCCGTGTCCAGGCGGCGCCGGTGAACGCGTCGGTCTCGTGGCGACAAGGGGCTACCCGTCGGTAGCAGTTGCTGACAAGCTGTCTACGAAGACGGTTCGTCAACGTGCCACCAGACGAGGAGCAGCATCATGTCCGCCACGGTCTCCTTCAGCCTTCCCTCCGCGCACGGTCCGCGGACCGTGACCATGTCCTACGCGCGCGTGGGCACCGGCGAACCGCTGCTCCTGCTGCACGGCATCGGCCACCACCGGCAGGCCTGGGACCCGGTCGTGCACATCCTGGCCGCCGAACGCGAGGTGATAGCCGTCGACCTGCCCGGGTTCGGCGAGTCCCCGGCGCTGCCCGACGGGCTCAGGCACGACCTCGGGACGGTGGTGCCCACGCTCGGCGGGCTGTGCGAGGCGCTGGAGATCGAGCGTCCGCACGTGGCGGGCAACTCCCTGGGCGGCCTGCTGGCCCTGGAGTTGGGCCGCGAGAAGCTCGTACGGTCCGTCACCGCGATCTCGCCCGCCGGGTTCTGGTCGCCGGTCGAGCGGCGTTACGCCTTCGGTGTGCTGCTCGCGATGCGGCAGGGCGCGCGGCGCCTGCCGCTCCCGGTGATCGAGCGGCTCTCCCGCTCGGCGGCCGGGCGGGCCGCCCTGACCAGCACCATCTACGCCCGGCCCGGCCGCCGTTCACCCGAGGCCGTGGTCGCCGAGACCCTCGCGCTGGCCCACGCCGAGGGTTTCGCCGACACCCTCCGGGCCGGCACCACCGTCCAGTTCACGGACGACATCCCGGGGCTGCCCGTCACCGTGGCCTGGGGCACCCGGGACCGGCTGCTGGTACGCCGCCAGGGAATCCGGGCCAAGCACATCATTCCCCGGGCCCGGCTGGTGCGGCTGCCTGGCTGCGGTCACGTCCCGATGAACGACGACCCGGCGCTCGTCGCGCGTGTGATCCTCGACGGCAGCCGCTGACCGACGCCGGCTGAGGCGCCACGCGCCGGAGCCCAGGACGACGCCCGCGCCGACCAGGGCGCTG
>LRTP01000765.1 GCA_001550305.1 Streptomyces diastatochromogenes | reverse complement strand
CTCGGCCAGTTGGCGGTAGGTCAGGCCCGGACGCCACGAGGGCAGGTGGACCTCGTACACCGACAGCGGTGCCTCGTGCACGGGACGGGCACCCCGTCCCGCCATCCACTCCTCGTCCGTCCACACGTGGGACGACTCCGTGACGATCGAGGCGGTCGCCGGAGGCACTTCGGTGCGGCGGGCCATCGGGTCGGCGCGCATCGTGTGCGTACCGTCGGGCCGGGTGATGTCGAACTTGTACGGCGTTCCCTCGCCTATGCCGGGCATGAACAGCTCCCAGACGCCCGAGGAACCGAGCGACCGCATGGGGTAGGCGGTGCCGTCCCAGTGGCAGAAGTCCCCGCAGACCCTGACCCCCTGGGCGTTGGGTGCCCAGACCGTGAAGCGGGTGCCGGTCACGCCCTGGTGGGTCATGGGGTGAGCCCCGAGCGCGCGCCACAGCTCCTCGTGGCGTCCCTCGCCGATCAGATGGAGATCGACCTCGCCCAGCGCGGGCAGGAAGCGATACGGGTCCTGCACCTCGAACGCGTGGCCCGCGTACGTCACCGACAGCAGGTACTCGGGGATCGTGTCGAGCGGCAGGACGCCCGAGAAGAGGCCGTCCCCGACCTCCCGTAGCTCCGTGCGGCGGCCGTCCACCACCACCGCGACGGACTCGGCGTACGGTCGTAGCACGCGGAACACGACACCGCCCGGTACCGGGTGTGCGCCGAGCAGCGCGTGC
This sequence comes from Streptomyces diastatochromogenes, assembly GCA_001550305.1. GTDB lineage: Bacteria > Actinomycetota > Actinomycetes > Streptomycetales > Streptomycetaceae > Streptomyces > Streptomyces mirabilis_D. The sequence goes on along the minus strand of LRTP01000765.1, from coordinate 1,934 downwards.
GGATCGTGGTGGGCGCCCGACAACAGGCGCGCTCGGTCCGTCGCGTCCAGCGCGGCTACCGGCCTGGTGCCAACGGCGGTGGTGGGAACTGCCACGGCTTCAGCCTCCTAGGGGAAAGCGGTGGGGCGGATGGATCCTGGGCTCCGCGTCGTCGTCAGAGGCGTTCAGCAGGACGTTCGACGCGGGGTTCGGCGGGATGCTCGACGCGATGGTCGGCTGGATGTCGGGCAGGACGCCCGGTGGGGTGTTCGCCACGCAGTTCCCCCGCGCCTTCGGCGAGGCGACCGACCGCCGCCATCGGGACCGGCAGCCAGTCGGGCCGGTGCCTCGCCTCGTACAGCACCTCGTACACGGCCCTGTCGGTCTCGTACGCGCGCAGCAGTTCGGGCTCCTCGCGCGGGTCCCACGCGGCCGCGGCGGCGTACCCCGCGCAGAAGGCCTCCCGGCAGCGCTGCGCCCACTCGGGGCGCCACGGCCGGCGGGAGCGCGCGGCGTAGTCGAAGGAGCGCAGCATGCCGGCGACATCGCGTACGGGGGACTGGAGGCGTCGGCGCTCGGTGAGCGGACGGGCCGGCTCGCCCTCGAAGTCGATGACGGACCACTGCCGCCCGGCCCGCAGCACCTGTCCCAGGTGGAGGTCGCCGTGAATCCGCTGCGCCGGCCGAATCGCCGCGTCGAGCGCCGCGAGCGCGTCGAAGGCCGAGCGCAGCCCCGCCACGTACGGCCGGAGTTCGGGCACGGAGCGGGCCGTGGTGTCGAGCCGTTCACTCATCGAGGCCGCGAGTTGCCGGTGCTGCAACGGACTGGGCGCTCGTACGGGGAACGCCGCCGCCAGCGCCACATGTATCTCGGCGGTGGCCCGGCCGAGTTCGTATGCCTCTTCGGTGAACTCCCCGCCCAAGGTGAGTGATTGGAGTGCCAGGGTCCAGCCGTCGGAGGCGTCGCGCAGGAACGGCTGGAGCACCCCGAGTGTCGCCTCCCGCGGCTGCGAGGTGCCGAACCACGCCGCGGGGGCGGGTACGCGGGTGCAGCCCTGCCGGGCCAGCGCCCAGGGCACCTCCAGGTCGGGGTTGATGCCCGGCTGGACGCGGCGGAAGACCTTCAGGATGAAGGAGTTCCCGTACACGAGGGAGGAGTTCGACTGCTCGGTGTCGAGGAGCCGGGGGGCGAGACCGCAGGGGACCGTCACCTGGGGATCCCGCTCGAAGAGCAAGGGTCCTGCAGCCCCGGGCGTGCGCAGCCGTTCCAGGAGCAGACCCGCCGCGTCGGGATCGTGGAAGGCGTCGTACACGCTGAGGTCGGCCAGGGGTCCCGCGCTCGGTCGGCCTATGAAGGCGGGGGCGAGCCGGGGTGGCAGGACCTCGCGTGCGCCGAGCAGGAGCTGGTAGCAGTCGTCGGGCGGGGGAGTGCCGGGACCTTCGGGTTCGGAGCCGCCGAGGTGTTCGGTGCGTATCAGGAGATGCAGGCAGCCCGGGTACAGCTCGGTCGACGACACCACGCTCAGGCCGGTGACGGGGTGGCCCTTGCCCGCGAACCAGCGCTGCCGCGGCAGCCACTGCCGCAGCAGTTCGGCGAGCGAGGTGAGCAGTGCGGCGGGGGCATGGCTGCCCGGACGGTGCAACGCGGTCTTCGGCATGGCGACACGTCCTTTCAGAGGCAAGCGATCTTCGATGGGCACACGATCACGTGCGATCACGTGCGGTCAGGATCGCCTGGCGGTGCCGGGGGTGATCGCGCGTCGCAGCCGGAACCAGTAGAAGCCGTGGCCCGCGAGGGTGAGCAAGTACGGCAGCTCTCCGATGGCCGGGAATCGCACCCCGCCGATGAGTTCGACGGGGTGGCGGCCGTTGAAGGCCCGCAGGTCCAGTTCGGTGGGCTGGGCGAAGCGGGAGAAGTTGTGCACGCACAGGACGAGGTCGTCCTCTTTGCCCTCG
>LRTP01000764.1 GCA_001550305.1 Streptomyces diastatochromogenes | reverse complement strand
TCCGTACGGCCGAGTGCGGCGAGCGCCGCCTCGGCGAGCAGCACGTCCGGGGAACCGGTCCAGTGGCGTACGAGATCGGTGCCGCTGCCCGGGACGAGGGCGTGCTGCGCGACGGCGGCGGCCCGCTCGAAGAGCGGCAGCGCGGCGTCTTCTGCCTGGTCCGCCAACTGTCGTGCCACCGCTCGCTGTTGGCGTGGCACCCAGCGCCGTATGTCGCGGTCCACCGGTACGGTCCAGGGGGTGCCCTTGGTCAGAAAGCGGCCGTACGGAGGGGTCTCGGCGAGCAGCGGGTCGAGCAGGTCGGTGCGGCGCCGGGTGACGATCCCCAGGACCGGCCACAGCGCGCCCGCGGACGGTTCGAACGCGAGGACGCGGGCCACCCGCTCGTCGCGGGTCGCGGGCGGCGCGAGCCACAGTTCGACCGCGTGGCGCAGGGTCGTGTCGTTGCCGTACCGGATGGCCTGCCAGAGGAGTTCCTGCAGTTCGGGCATGCCGGCGGCGCGCCGCCCGACCGCGCGGGCGAGCGTGAAGGCGAGGCTGTAGTCGGCCTTTTCGGCGCCCGCCTCGATCCAGGGGCGCAGGGCCTCGTACACCTGGTGCTCCTGGCCGCGCCGCAGGGTCGTGTCGAGACGGCCGAGGTCGGCGCCACCGGTGTTGCCGGAGATCCGGACCAGGGTGCGCAGGGCCCAGTTCACCAGCTCACGCCGGCCGCCCGCCGCGTGCTCGCGCAGGACGGACAGGGCGAGGTCGCTGAGGTTGTGCCGGGTGGCGGCCGAGGAGTCGCGGGCCTCGACGGCGTCCGCGGTGATGCGGTCGAGGTGCGGCTCGGCGTCCTCGGTGAACAGCGCGGGCCGCACCCTGGACAGTGCGTCGAGCGCGGCCGAGCGCACCGGGTCCTGTTCGTTGCGCAGTCGGCCCATCTCCTCCAGGACGGAGGTGACGGCCGCGTGGTCGCCGGAGCGGGCGGCGTTGCGGATGAGCAACGGCCAGGCCTCGGCGCGGTCTTCGGCGGCCGGGCGGCGGGTGGCCTCGACGAGCCGTTCGCGTGCTTCCTCGACGGGGAGGAAGGACTCGGCGAGCAGCAGGGAGCTCCAGTGGGCGCCGTGCTCGCGTGCGACGGCCGCCATGCGTCGTGCCTCTTCGGCGACACAGCTGCGTGGCAGCACCGCGAGGATGATCGCGTCGATGGTGACGTGTCCGGCGCCTCGGCCTTCCTGCGCGGCCCGGTAGAAGGCGTGGCGTCGCGCCGGCGGCAGCGCCTTCACGAGCGGCGCGAGATCACCCCAGTCGGCCAAGGCCCTGCTGAACGCCGGGAGTTCGGGCGCGTCGGAACGGGCCAGCCTGCGCAGCACGGCGGGGCTCAGGGACCGGTAGCGGCGCGCGGCGAATCCGGTGGGGGTGAGCAGCAGCCGCAGCAGCCGGCTCGGGTCGGCCGCCGCGAACCGCGGGAAGTGGTCGTGCAGTGGGAGGGGCAGGGTGGCGGGCCCGAAGCGTTCGAGCAGGTCGAGCACGCGCAGGGGCTGCGTCGCGACCGTGGCGGCCACGCCCGGGGTGTACCGGCCCCACCAGGTGTCCCGCAGAGCCTCGGGGAGCGCCGCCAGCTCGCCTTCGGCGACGTCGAGGAGGGTGCCGGGATGCCGCTTGGCGAGGGTCTTCCAGCCGGTGACGGCGTGGAAGAGTTCGGGCAGCAGCCGGGCGACCGTCTCCGGCGCGCAGCCCGGCAGCAGACGGGCCGCCTCCGCGTCGCCCCAATCCCGCCGCAGCCCCGGCAGCAGCCGGTCGGCCAGTGCCGTGCGCCGTCCCGCGACGATCGCGCGCAACAGCTCCCTGCGGACCGCCTCCGGGGCGTCGTCGAGCGCCGACTCGTAGGCGGAGTCGGGCACTTGGAGGCTGTCCGCGACCCGGAGGGCGTGACCGCGCACGAAGGTGTCCGGGTCGGCGATGCGGTCCGCGATCCACTCGGCGTCGCGGCCGACGGCGGCCGCGACGACGGCGATCCCCCGTTCGTACGGTCCGCGGGATTCGAGTTCTTCCAGCACGGGCCGCAGCGGGGCCCGCTCCTTCACCCGCAGGGCGAGTTCGCGCATGCGCTGGGGGAAGGGCAGCGGGTCGAGGGCGTTGAGCAGACTTTCGGCGTGCCGCTGCGGGGTGCGATCCATGCGGGGATTGTGCCTGCTGAAGCGCGCGCGGCGTACTGGTTTCCCGGTGCACGGCGGTGGGCCGGGGCCATCGTCGGAAACCCTGTGAGGAAGGGGGGCGGGGCGGCTGGATTCGAACCAGCGTGTTCCGGTTTTGGAGACCAGGTGCGCCTGCCTCTGCGCTACGGCCCCGCCCTTGAGTCCGAGCGTAGCGGCGCCGTGCGGTGGACGCTGCGTACGGCGGCGACGTCGGCCGGGACCGACGGCATCGGGAGGTGCGCGCTGAGCGCGTCCAGACGCCGCTTCACACTGGTCGCGATGGACCGCCCCAGCACGAACCGGGTCGCGGTCGCGGCGCGCGGGGCGGTGTCGAGGAGACGGTGGGCCTCGCGGCTGCGCATGCCGGTGTGCGCGAGGACGAGGTGGGTGAGGCGGTGTTCGGCGCTCGCGAGGGTGTGCGCGATGTCGGTGGCCGCCGTGAGGTCGAGGCGGTTGTCGGCGGCGCCGAGCACCGCGGCCGCCCGCACCCGGCCGAG
>LRTP01000763.1 GCA_001550305.1 Streptomyces diastatochromogenes | reverse complement strand
CGGAGTGGTTCTTCCATCGCACCCGCCGTGTCAACTGGAGTTACAGCGGTCTCGTCAACCTGATTCCGTCCTCTTTCGGTGGCCCGCTCACCATCCAGGTCCTTCGGGAGCCGGGTACCGGGGCGCCGGGCCGGTGGTTGAGGAACGGCCTGCAGCAGCCAGCGCCTCCCGGCGTCTTGGCTACGGCCTCAGCGGCACCCGGGGTGTTCAACGCGGACGGGCCGGCACCGGACGCGCCGACGCATGCGCAGACCACCGGATCTCAGCCGGATACGGCGGTGGCCCTCACCGAGCCGACGGCCCAATCGTTCTCGTCGGCGTCCTTGATGCGTGATGAGTCGGGTGTGGTGCGTGGGCGTAACCTGACGAGCGAGCCGGTCAGTCGCCTGCTGACGGGGCAGGCTCGTGTTTACGAGGACCGCCCGGGTGTACGGCTCAAGAGGGTGACCACGCCTGCGCAGGAGCGTGCGCCGTGGCCGGATGACGCGTATGTGGTGGGGGTCGATAGCGACGATGGCCGGGTGGTCCGTACTTTCGACGGTCAGGTGCTGACCGCGGAGGGGCTGGCGGGGAAGCTGGCGGTGGATCCGGAGCTGGCGAAGCTGTCGCCAGAGGTGCATGTGGTGCTGGTGAGCTCCTTGGTGGGTGCCGGTTACCAGCAGTTCATCAGGGCGGTGGCTGTCCGGTTGGGGCGGACGGTGTGGGGCCCCACCCTTATTGCTCGCCTGCAGCGCAATGGGACCCGTGGTGAGCATGTCCCGGCGTTGATAGACCGTGATGCTCTCCTGCCCTACGGGGGATGGGTAAGCGCGGGGCCGACGGATCCACCATTCGTTGACCGTGAGTGGACTGACGTGCTGGATGGCAGCACGTTCAGGGACAGCCAGATGGACACCAGGCTCATTTTCGCCGACGGGCGAGGGCGGTTCGGCCGCCAGTCCGTTGCCGATCAGTTGCGGGGGCGGGAAACCGTACTACGCAATTTCTTCGACCTGCGGGTGACCGAACACCGAACGTTCGTTGGCGAGGTGGAGGTGTTTGTCGGAGAGGAGCCGACGACTCCGCTGCCAGCGGTCTACGTCTGGAACAGCCATGGGTTTCCGGGTGGCCTGGCGCTGATCGCCGATGGCCGGGCGCGGTTGCTCTACGCGAAGGAGGGTGGGAGGTTTCTCGCCGGGTTGCCTGAGGTGGAGGAGCTGCCCGACGGGTACGCGCTGTACCTGGATGTGTGCTACAGCGGCGTGGCCGGTGATCCAAAGCGCATTCAGCTGGATAATCGCATGGTGCCGCCGGTGGATGATCCGCTGGAGGAGCTTTCGCTGGCTGAGTGGACGGCGGACTACAGCAAACGAGACGTCCTCGCACACACCCGCGTCAGCGGCACGTCGGCCAGCGCGCATATTCACATTGCCACGGCGGATGGTCGTCTGCGGGGGCGCACCGTCAGGGTTCGTCCGCAGCCGTTGGGTGAGGATCTCGACGCTCTGGCTGTCGCAGCGAATCTGCATTCCGGTTCGGGGCCGGCGTCGGAGGAGACGCGGCGGGTGACCAGAAAGCTGTTGAGGGCACTGCGGCGGACGTTCGGCGAGGGCATCGAACAAGACCGGGGCGTGCCGGGTGGGCAATACGAGCGATTGCTCGCGGGCATGGGCGCGATCGAGACGATGCGTGCCAATGATGAGAAGCTGCGCCAGTTCACACCTTTCCGGATGGAACTGTGGACGACCCTCGCCCTGCAGGTGGCCAACGGCAACGCCCTGAGCCCGGGTCACTATGCGCGTGTTCTGGACATAGCCCGACAGGCGGTAGTGCACGACTCCGGTCTCAAGTTCAGTGCGGACGTGCCGGATCCCGGCCTGCACTACGCCCTCGCCCAGATGTCAGCCCTGGGGGAGGCTCGCGTGCGGGAGATCTTGACATGGTCCGCCTCTCAGCCGCCCGGCCCGGGGGACTACGGGCGGGCGTTCTGGGCGTTGGTCCATGCTGCTCGGCTCGTCCGTTCGATGGCGCCAGATGTCCAGGAGAGGGTGGGGCGCGGTGTGCTCCACATGGCCGACACGGAGCCCTGGGATCAGGGTAGGCACGAGGAGTTCGTGACGCTGGCGGCACAGGCTGCGGCGGCGGGCCTGCGCTACCAACCAGCGCTGGCTGCCTACCACTTGATGAGGAAGGGCGCATTCGAGGACGCGTCTGCCCTTCGCAGCCCGGACGGCCACCACCTGGGCTACAACTGGAGCGGCACTCCGGCGCCGCACGGCCTGGTACTCGACACACTGAACGTCGCCGGAGCCATCGTCGACTCGCCGTGGAAGGCCCACGGCTGGAAAGCGGGTCACTACCTGGCCCTGTGGACCGACACCGATGCCGCTGGCAGGGTGGTGCTGCATCTGCCGCGGTTGTCCGGGGTTGCCATACCGGATGAGGAATACCTGGCACTGCTGGACCTGGCGCCGCAACTGCGCTATTCGCCCCTGCGGGAGCCGGCGGTCTTCCTGACTTCGGGCCTGGGGACACGGCAACTCCCTGAGGATTTCTTCCAGTCATTCGGCCGACCCAACTACAGTTTCCCGGCGCGCCTCACGGCCTCCGCGTCAGCACCGTCGGCTGAACTCACCATCACGGCCCATCCCCTCCCCGGTGACCTGACGCCGCCCCAAGAGCTCTGGAAGCTACGCGAA
>LRTP01000762.1 GCA_001550305.1 Streptomyces diastatochromogenes | reverse complement strand
GGTTGCCGCCCAGCGCCGACCGTCCCAGCACCCCGCGCCGACCGTCCCTGCCCCCGCGCCGACCGTTCCCGTCCCCGCGTGCCGCCGCTCCTGCCCCTGCGGGCCGACTGATCCCGGTCGTGGCGGCCGGCCGTCCTGCTCAGCCTTCGCGCCAGCCGAGTTTGATGAGCAGACTCTTCGCCTCTTCCGCGACCTCCGTCTCGGCGACCACGTCGTAGCGGGCGGCGACGATCTGGCTGCGGGAGGCAAAATCGCGGCGGCCTCCGGTGAACGCGTGGCCGGCGAAGCCGAAGAGCGCACCGAAGATCGCGCCGTAGAACAGGCCGCTGATCATCAGCACCAGGACGTGGTGGTTGCCCGCGGCGAACAGCGACAGGAGCAGGCCGATGAGCAGGCCGAACCAGGCTCCCGAGCCCGCGCCGGCCAGGGCGGCCCGGCCGCGGGTGAGCCGGCCGAGGACCGTCTCGACCATCCGCAGGTCGGAGCCGATGATCGCGGTGCGCTCCACCGGGAACTTGCTGTCGGAGAGGAAGTCGACCGCGCGCTGGGCGCCCTCGTAGGTCGGGTACGAGCCGACCACCGGCCGGTCGAGCGGCGCCGTGGGCGGATGCTGGGTCATCAGGGCTCCCTTTTCTCGCCGTTCCCGTCCACCAGGCTGCTGGGAGACGGTGGCCCTCGCAAGGCGGGGCATGCCGGCCGGGCGCACGTGCCGCCACGAGCGGCCGGACGTCTCAGTGGCCGGGTGTCCCGTGGCCGTTCCCTCGGCGCAGGGGCCGATGGCTCTATGGGCGTCCGCATGCCAGTCCGGGAGCGTACGGCTGTCCGGCGGGGGGCCGGGGGGGAATCTTCCGCGGCCACCAGCCCTTGGGTCGCCTCGCGGTTCCGCTGCGCGCCTGCGGGAGCAGGAGGTCTGGGCCGGGCGGAAGGTGGTCGCATCTCCGTACGGGCGAACGCATGGAGTGAGGGTGAGCCGCCACCCGTACGGGCCGCAGGACTCGTGGGGCGCGAGGGGCGGTGATGCAGTGGGACAGGAGTGTGCTGTTGGGAGTCCCTCAGGAGGCATCGGCGATGATTCGTCACCCACCCCGTGCTGCCCGGTTCCTTGTCCTGGCCATGGCTGCGGGCGCCATGCTGGCCACTGAGGCTTGCTCGAACGGGAGCGGCGCAGCGACCTCTACGTCATCCAGGTCCGCTGGAGCTCTGACCCAGGCGGAGGCGGAAACCGCGCTGATCAACACGACGGATCTGGAGGGCAATTGGACGCGGGTCAACGATGCCGCCACCTGGCGGGATTCGCTGCTCATCGGCAAAGTGGATGCTGCCCAGTTCTTCACCGACAGCAAAACGACCGCTGCTGACTGCCAGAAGCTGCTCGACGTGCTCTACAGCGACGCGCTGTTGGGCAAGCCCTCCGGGGCACGTGCGGTGGCAGGCTTCTCGGGTGGCGGTGACGGCGCCCGAATGCTCTATCAGGTCGCCGGCCATGACCGTGGACAACTGGACTCGTCGCTGGCTTGGCTCAAGACGTTGCCGGTGAAGTGCGACCAGTTCACCGTCACGGGCAAGGACGGAAGTACCCGCACCGCTCGGGTCATCGAGACCTCGCTGCCGAAGGCCGGCGACTCCCGCCAGGGGTTGCGCCTGACGCTTCAGGGCCCGGTGGGTAGCAACCCCGCCACACTGACGCTCGATCTTGCCGCCGTCCGTGTCGGCACCAACGCGATCGCGGTGACGAACGGAGGGCTCGGCGGCACCGAGGCCGACTCCACCCAGCAGGCTGTCACTCTCGGTACGCGGCGGCTCAAGGATGTGCTCGCCGGCAAGACACCTGCTGAACAGCCGCCAGGACAGCAGGAGTCCCGAACCCGGCCCTAAAGGCCCGGGTTCGGAGGTGGCGCCCAACTGGCTGCCGGGTGGGCTCCTCCCTCCAGACACCCTTATCGGTGGCAGGGACGTGTGACTCACGCCCCGCAGTCCACACGGCCTCGCCCTCGCGGAGCCGTACCCTCTGCCGGATTCCATGGAGTTCTTCCCGCCTGCCTCAGGCAGCCCGCCCACCCGACCCGATCAAGCCCTGCCGCTGAGAAGGCTCACACCCCGCGGGATCGACGCCCGCAGTTCCCTCACCAAGGCGCGCACGACAGCGGATCCGGCCAGTTCGGAAGTGGTGACATAGCCGACCTGGCGAGTCGGGCGCTCGGGGCCGAGATCAGTGATCCCAACCGAGTCCGGTGCTCCGACCAGGGACAGCGCCGGCATGATCGCCATTCCGTGGCCTCCGCTCACCAAGGAGAGCACCGCTCCGTCGTCCTCGGCCTCGACGGTTGCCTTCGGGATCCAGTCCTGCGCAGCCCACCAGCCGCGGGTGTACGAGCCACAGTTCTCGGCCCAGTCGACCAGCGGCAGCGAGCGCGGGGCGGCATGACCCGTCGCGTGCACCAGCGCATACGGCTCTTCAAGGAGCCCGCTCGCGATCAGACCAGGCGGAAGCGGCACCGAGCCGCCCAGCGTGGCGATGGCGATGTCGGCCTTCCCGTCGGCCACTTCGCCCGCGGTGCCGCGCCCCACCTCGCGCACGATCCGCACCTGCGGCTCGATCCCGGGGTACCGGGCGCGCAGCCGCTCCAGGACGGCCGGCAGCAGGTGGAGAGCCGCGCTGCGAAAAGCCGCGATCCGCAGCGGACCCTGCGCGGCACCGG
>LRTP01000761.1 GCA_001550305.1 Streptomyces diastatochromogenes | reverse complement strand
CCCGGGGGCGCACCACGAGCGCCCGGTAGGTGCCGCCGATGCCCACCGGGTGCCCCCGCGCGGCGAGGGCGGCCAGCCGGGCCGGGGCGAGTGAGGGGAAGGACGGCATACCCGGCGCGCCCGCGTACCGCCCGGTCACCCGGCCGGTGCTGTCCAGGACGAGGATCAGGCACGACCGGTCCAGGGCGGGGCGCCCGTTCGGGCCCGGCACGCCGGCCGCCTCGCTCAGCTGGACGCCGCGGTACTTCTCGATCTCCTCGTCGGTGCGCAGCACGAGGTGGTGGCCGAGTGCCTGTGCGGAGAGCGCAGCGACCGTGCCCAGGGTCACCAGCGTGGCGGCGAGCCACAGGGCGACGGCCCGTGAACCGGCGGCGACGGGTGGTCGCGGGGGTGCGCGGTGCGGGTCGCGCGGATCCCCGGTCCTCAGTCCGAGCACAGCAGATAACCCGCCCCGCGTACGGTCCGGATGAGCGGCACTCCGGCGTCGCCGAGCTTGCGGCGCAGGTAGTAGACGTAGGTGTCGACGATGCCGGAGCCGTCGGCGCGGTGGTTCCAGACCCGCTCCTGGATCTGGGCGCGGGACAGTACCCGGCCCGGGTTCTCCATCAGATAGCGCAGCAGGGCGAATTCGGTGGTGGTGAGGCCGACGGGTTCGCCCGCGGCCCACACCTCGTGGGTGTGGACGTCCAGGCGCACGGCACCGGCCTGCAGGGTGTGCCGCGCGGCGGGGCGCTCGGCGGTGCGTCGCAGCAGGGCCCGTACGCGGGCCGCGATCTCCTTGAGTTCGAAGGGCTTGGTGACGAAGTCGTCGCCGCCCAGGTCCAGTCCGCGCACCCGGTCGTCGACGTCACTGCGCGCGGTGAGGAACAGCACCGGCATGGTGTGCCCCCGCGTCCGCAGGGTCCGGCAGATGTCGAAGCCGTCGAGGTCGGGCAGGTTGATGTCGAGCAGCACGAGGTCGGGGCGGCCGCGCGCGACGGCGTGGAGCGCCTCGCGCCCGGTGGCCGCGCCGGTCACCTCGAATCCCAGGAACTCCATGGCCATGGTGAGCATGGCGCGCAGATGCTCCTCGTCGTCGACGACGAGGAGCCGGGCGGGGGAGTCGAAGGGGACAGGGGTGGTCATGTCCTGTTCCTTTACTGGCACATTTTGTTGAAGACGTCGATTGAAATGTCAATTTCGAACAGAGCGGCTCGTATGGTGACACGTACCGGCAGGTAGTGAGGCCAGGTCGGGAACAACTGTCCGAGACATGCGGAAGCCCGCCTTCCCCGGGGAAGGCGGGCTTCCGGGCCACGGAGCCGACGCGTCGGCTCGGCCGATGAATCAGCCGATGAAGGCATGCCACTGACAACAGGAGGCGCAGGGGTCCCAGGAATGTGTGGGCATGCCGTTCCGCCCCTGTCGAGAGCCTCCCCCGGCGTCAACTCCGGTGCCATGATGGTGAGTCATGACTGCTGAGGGGGAGGGTGTGGCAGCCCGGGCCATCCGCGTGCGTCTGGACGGGACGGCGAGCGACAGCGATGTCGGCGCCCTGAAGAAGTGGCTGGAGCGGGAGAGGCCGCTGGAGCAGCTGGTCAAGCGGGGCGATCTCAGGATCGAGGAGCGCGCCGGGACCGATGAGCAGGGCACGCCCATGGGCGTCGGCATGGACATCGTGCTGGTGCTGATCGGCGCGGGCGCCGAGACGCTCTTCAAGGAACTGCTCGCGCAGGTCAAGAGCGCGGTACGGGCCTGGAGCGACAACCGCGGCTCCGTGGAGAACGGCGATCCGCCGGAGGCCCGTGTCGATCCCCTGGGTCCCGACGAGAGGTAGCCGGGTGGACCGCTTCGACCCGCGGGGAAAGGTGAACCGGGCGCTGCTGGTCGGTGTGTCCGAGTACGAGTTCACGCGGCCGAAGCACCGCGACGGCGTCCCGGGCCAGCTGCCCGCCGTCGCCCACAACCTCGCCGTGCTCGTACGGGCCCTGGAGCGGGGCGGAGTCCTCCGGCCCCTGGAGATCACCGTCGCGCGCTCGCCGCGGCTGGCCGACTTCCGCCACTCCCTGCGCGCGGCCGCCGACTCCGCCGAGGGGCTGCTCCTGCTCTACTTCGCCGGACACGGCGCCGTGCCCAGCGCGGGCGACGAACTGTGGCTGCAGATGCGCGACGCCGAGGTCGTGCGGGGCGAGACGGCGGGGTTCGAGGGCGCGGCCCGGTTCACCAACGTGCTGCGCATCCTCGCCAACAGCCACGCGGAGCGGATCGTGGTCGTCCTCGACTGCTGCAACGCGGGCAACGCCGCCCGGGTGTGGGAGGCCGTGGAGCGCCCCGACGTCCGACGGCGCGTCTCGGTGCTGATGAGCGTGCAGGCCAACCACCGCATCGACGCGGGAGACGCCGACTCCCCCACGCCGTTCACCGCCCGGATGGTGGAACTGCTGACGTCGGGCGTCGAGGATCGGGAGGGCGAGGGGCGGGGCGACGAGGTTCACTTCCTGGCCCTCGCGGAGGCGCTCAGGGCCTACATGTCCACCCATCACCGGACCGAACGCGGCGAGGCCTGGGAACCGCAGAGCCGCACGGAGAACCCTCCGGTGGACGTGGTGCTGGGGATCCGGGCGGGGGCCGGGAGACCCGTCGGCCCCAGGGCGGAGGCCGTCGGAACGGGCGCGGCGAGCCGCCCCACGTCCGGCCGCCGTCGGCACCGCGCCTTCGTGG
>LRTP01000760.1 GCA_001550305.1 Streptomyces diastatochromogenes | reverse complement strand
GGGAGGGGGTGCGCTGGCGGCGCGTGGAAGCCGCCGCGCAAGTGCCGTGCAGCCGTGCCGCGTTGCGCGCGCCACGCGGCACGTGGTGGAGGCGGTGCCTGAGCTGCGCGGCCACCCGGAGCCGAAACGTTGTTAGGTGAGGTCATTGATGTGGCGGTGTTCTTGTCGGCGGCACTCTTCGGCGAGGTGCGGATACGTGCGGGCGATCGCTTCGTACACGCGCTCGCGGATGGGGGCTTTGGCCGCATCCCCGCCGACGTGGCTGTACTTGTCTTCCAGGGCCTGGTCGTACTCGGTGAGGTCGTGCCGGATGTGGTTGACGGTGATGCGCTCGATGAACGCCGGGTCGGAGTCGGGGCCGGCGTTCTCGTCGAACAGGCTGGCCTCCAAGCGGTTGTAGGTACGGCAGGCCCGCTCGATGAGTTCCTTCCGGTCGATCACCGGCACGGTGATGGCGAGTTGTTCGACGGCCGCCATGGTCTGTGCCCCCCTGCGGCGGTCCGCGGCCTGCTGGGCGATCTCGGAGCGGCGTGCGGCCTTGGTCCGAGCGGCTGCGAACTCGGGGCCGGCCTCGGTCTGCTCGACCCGCTGGGCGTCATACAGTCGCATGGGGGAGGCCCTGCGGTGGCGGGGATTGGGGCGGCGGCGGTCGGCGGTGCCGAGCAGGTCGCGGATCATTGCGGGCGTCCAGCCGCGCGCGGCCAGCTCTGGCGTCGTGAAGTACGTGGTCGCGGTCAGCGGGGCTCTCCTGGTTCGGCGGCGGCGGGCGGGGCGGGCGGCTTCGGTGGCGGGTGTTCCTCAGGCCCCGGCGGCGTGTCGGGCAGCTGCGGCGCGGACGCGGGCGGCGTCGGCGGGGCGGATGCCTTGGCTGACGGGATCGATGCCGATCAGTTCGCGGTGCAGGCGGCGAATCCGCAGCGCCAGATCGAGATGGAGGCGGGGACGTTTCTCGCGGACCTCGGCGACAGTGCGGGCGTTGACACTCAGTCGCAGGGCGAGTGCGGCCGCGGGCCATCCGGCACGCGCCAAGTCGGTCAGCAGCCGGGACGCTTCGGCGGAGCCGGTCAGGCCCGGGGCGCTGGGTTCGCGACGGGCGGGGACCGGGATACCGAGTATGGCGTCGGCGGTAGTGCGAGCGATGTCCCTGGCCGCCTGGCCCAGCTCCGGGGCGCGGAGCAGGCGGCGGACCAGGGTCACTGACAGGCCGGCTCGGTCGGCGATGTCCTGTGCGGACATGCCGTGTTCGCGCAGCCGGACGGCCCACCGGGCGGCGGCGTACGGCGGGACGCGGGCGGGGAGACCGCGGCGGCGGTCCTGGTTGCGTTGGTGGCGGGCCCGGAGTGCCGCCTGGCGGCACTCGGTGCGGGTGCAGCCGTAGTCGGCACAGGATGCCTGGCCGTGACGGACGGTTGACCGCTGCGGCCGACGCTGCGCGAGCGGCGCGGTCGCGGCGGTGGTGGGGGCGGACTGTTCTTTAGAGGGTGGCATGGTGATTCCTGCTGCGAGTTCGTGGTGCCGGTCTACGGTACGCGCCCACGCGGACAAAGCGCCCCCGCCCCTGGGCCTCGGCACCCTGGCACGGGTCGGCCCGGCGGGTGCGTTGCAGCCTGTGTTACCGCGTCGGTCACAGCCGCGGTCACGGCCCGGGTGTGGCGGGGCTGGTCCCGAGCGCGCGACGCCCGGGGAGCGGGTGCGTGGGCTTTGGCTCGGTGGCGGCCTGCCCGGCGGGGGAGGCGTTCGGCGGCGAGTTGGGCGCGCGGTGCCGGTGCCGGGTCGGTGTCTCGGGGTACCGGCCGTTGTGCTCGCGCGCGTCGGCAGGGCTGGCCCACTCGATGAGCTCCTCCCGGCTCATGACCGGCACGGTGATGGCGAGTCTCGACGGCCGCCTTGGACTGTGCCCTGTGGCGGTCCGCGGCCTGCTGGGCGGTCTTGGAGCGGTGTGCGGCCTTGGTCCGGGTGCGGTGGCGCCGGGGTAAGTTGCTCACCGTCGCCTTGCTTTCCAAGGCAGCACTCCTTGGCCGTCGTCTGCTTCTAGTGTGTTGTTCCTTGTCCGCCGTGCAGATGTGTGTCGGATTGGCAACCTGCGGTATTTCGTCGTCTTCAGGGGGATTCCGGTCATGTCCTGGTGGGACGGTCCGTTCGGCAGGCGGTGGTCCTGATCATGTCTGTCGTGTCTGTCTTCAGGCGTCGTGTCATCTGCCCTTCGCGGTCTTGTCATCGGAGCCGGTTGTCGTGTGGCCGCCGCATCCCTCAAGGGCTGGAACCTTCGTCTGGAGTGGCGGTCACGATCTGGCTTTCTGTGGTGAACCGTTCGAGAAGAGGCCTCGGCAATGATGACGTCAGAGCGCATTGCGCAGCTTCGCGCGCAGGCCGGGTTCAAGTCCCGTACCCACGGCTGGGCGGACACCGTGCTGGAAGAGGTGCTGGCCGAAGTCGAAAGGCTGCGGTCCACTGGCCGCAGTGTGGCTGCGCTTCTTCGTTTGGCGGCTGATCGGACCGACTGCGGCCGGCCCATGCACTCGGGCATCCTGCGGCAGGCCGCCGAAGTCCTCGATGAGCGTCGACCTTCAGCCCGCACTGCACTGACCAGCAAGAACACTCTCTCCTAGTCTCGTGAGTCAGGAATCCTGTTCAGATAGCTGGCGAGACGTTCGAGGATCTCGTCTGCGGTCTTCGTCCAGACGTAGGGCTTCGGGTCGGTG
>LRTP01000759.1 GCA_001550305.1 Streptomyces diastatochromogenes | reverse complement strand
CGCCGCCTCGCCGGGTGCGGGGCGCGCCGCCTTCAGGGCTCCGAGCGCGACCAGTCCGCTGCGGACGAGGGCGACGGCGTCGACCGCGCTCGCACCCGCCGGGACGGGGGAGGTCATGGTCTCGTTGAGCAGGGCGTAGTCGGCGTACCCGTGTCCGAAGCAGAGTCCGGTGACGCGGTCGCCGGCCGCGCAGCGGGTGACGCCCGCGCCGACGGCGACGACCTCGCCCGCGATCTCGCCGCCCAGCGGGATCGGCTCCGCGGCCTCGGTGACCTTGCGGACGATGGGGAGGGTGACGCCGATCGCCTCGGTGCGCACCAGCAGTTCGCCGGGCCCGGCGGCGGGTGCGGGGGCGTCCTCCAGGAACAGGGGGCCGCCGGTGTGCTCGTAGCGGACGCGACGCATCGCACCTCCAGGGGGAGAGGGCGAGCCCTCAGGTCGTTGGGATCCCCAACGGTATACCGGATTCATTGGGAAGACCAACGGCTATTCGTTAGGCTGGCCCCATGTCCGCCTCCGCGCCCCTGTCCGCCATCCGCTCCCTCCCCAGCTGGCTCCTCGGCCGCACCGCCGCCCGCGGCCGTGCCCTCGTCGCCGAGGCGCTGGCGGCCGAGGGTCTGAAGATGTGGGATCACGTGGTGCTCTCCGCCGTCTCGGATCTCGGCCCCGTCGCCCAGGCCGAACTGGGCCGCAGCATCCAGCTCGACCCCAAGGACCTGGTCGGTGTTCTCAACGACCTCCAGGGCGCGGGCCTGGTCCTGCGTGAACTCGACCCCAGGGACCGGCGCAAGAACGCGGTGTCCCTCACCGAGGAGGGCGCACGCCTCCTCGCGCGCTGCGAGCGGGCGGCGCGCGAGGCCAACGACGCGCTCCTCTCGCCGCTCTCGGAGGCCGAGCGGGAGCAGTTCATGGGCTTGTTGATCCGGATTTCCGGTACGGACGGCTGATGAAGGCTAACGTTCCGTCATGACCGCACCCGAAACCGAACCCCGGCTCGCCCTCGACCCCGCGCGCACCGCCCTGGTGCTCGTGGATCTGATGGAGCGCATCGTCGGACTGCCCGTGGAACCCCGCAAGGGCACCGAAGTCCTCGCCGCCGCCGAGGAGCTGGCGGCCACCTTCCGCAAGGCGGGCGCGCTCGTCGTGCTCGTCCGGGGCGAGCGGCCCGGGCTGCCCGAACAGCCGCCCGGCAGCGGACTCGTCGCCGGGCTCGCGGTGGCGGGTGACCTCGAGGTCGTGAAGCGGACCATCGGCGGGTTCCAGGGCAGCGGTCTCGACGAGCGGCTGCGGGAGCGCGGCATCTCCACCCTGGTGTTCGGCGGGATCGCCACCAACCTCGGTGTCGAGTCCACCGCCCGCGCCGCCGGTGATCTCGGCTACGACCTCGTGTTCGCCGAGGACGCGATGGCGGCCCTCACCGCGCCCGAACACGAGGCGTCGGTCCGCCTGGACTTCCCCCGCCTGGGCACGGTCGTGACCACCGCGCAGGTGCACTTCAGCGCGGGCTGAGGCGCGGAGTCGGGCAGGGGATTCCACGGCGGAGCGGGGCAGGGGATCGCGCGCGGTCGCACCAGCACCGTGCCGCCGTCCAGGACGACGGTCGAACCGGTGCCGAACCGGCCGCGCATCAGGCAGAGGTATGCCTCCGCCACGTCCTCGGGCGCGGGTGCGGGACTCCATCGCCCCGCACAGGCCGGCCGCCACGGTCGTGCCCGGCATCGGACGCCGGCCCGCGGTGCCCGTGGTGGGCGCGAGGGAACCGCCCTTCCTGGTGCGCCGTACCTGACCGCCGTCCAGGACCTCCTTCGCCGGTGGCGATACCCTGAAGGCATCGCCACCGCGAGGACGGAAGGGGCGGCCATGGACCTCGACCTGCGGAAGATCCGCTACTTCGTGGCGGTCGCCGAGCTGCTCCACTTCGGCCGCGCGGCGGAGCGACTGCACATCGCCCAGCCGGTCCTGAGCCGTCAGATCCGCGCCCTGGAGAAGGACTTGGGCGCACCGCTTTTCGAACGCGACAGCCATGGGGTGACCCTGACGGCGGCCGGACGTCAACTCCTCGACGACTCAAGGCAGTTGCTCGCCATCGCGGACGCCACCAGGCTCCGGGTGCGCCGGGCCGCCGGCGGACCGCGCCGGCTGGTCGTCGGCTTCCGGGCCGGCGTCGTCGTGACCCGCGCCCTGCGCGCCTTCGGGGCCGCCCACCCGGACGTCGAGGCGCTCGCCCGCCGCGTCGAATGGGACGACCAGGAGCGACTGATCCTCGACGGCACCGTCGACCTCGCCTATGTACGCCGCCCGATCCGCGAGCAGGGCCTCACGCTGCTGCCGCTGTTCAGCGAGGCGCGCGTGGCGATGCTCCCCGCCGACCACCGGCTCGCGGGCAAACCGGAACTCGCCCTGGCCGACCTGGCGGACGAACCGCGCCTGAGGTACGCCGACCCGCGTCCCGGCGAGCTGCCGATCCGCACCATCGAAGAGAAGTTCGAGTCCGTGGCGAGCGGGGCCGGTATCACGCTCGTGCCGGAGTCCGTCGCCGAGCAGTACTCGCGCCCGGACATCACCTACGTACCGGTGCCGGACGCGGAGCGCGACGAGGTGCTGCTCGCCTGGGAGGCGAGCCGGCGCTCGCCCCTGATCACCGCCTTCGCCCGGCTCGCCCCCCTCGCCGACCCGGCGCGGGCCGAGGAGCCGTGAGCCCGGGCGCGGC